>CADEDX010000191.1:3408-10894 GCA_902826195.1 uncultured Bradyrhizobium sp.
GCTGAATCCACTCAGCCTTTCCTATTTCCGGGCTCGGACGTGCAACCCGAGCGGTCGCGCGATCGGGATCCGGAAATGCGAACCGCCGCGCTGCAGCCGGCAGCCTTTATGAAGGGCGACGGCGTCGAGATGAATTTCGAGGGGGCCGACGTGCAGACGGTCGCCAAGACCCTGCTCGGAGATATTCTTCAACTGAATTTCGTCGTCGACCCTCGCGTCCAGGGAAACGTAACGCTCGCATCGGCCGGTCCGATATCTCGCAAGGACGTGCTGCCGGCATTTGAAAGCGTCTTGAAAATGCAAAACGCCGCGATTGTGCGCTCCGGCGATCTGGTGAAGGTCGTTCCGATGGCCGAGGCGAGTAGCGGTGGCGCCATCAGCGTCGGGACTGGGGAGCCGGGCTTCGGCGTTTCGCTGGTGCCTCTGCGCTACACCTCGGCTTCAACGGTGGCCAAGACGGCGGAAAGTTTTATGACGCGTCCGGGCGCTATCCGTGTTGTCCATTCCCGAAATCTGCTGCTGGTCCAGGGCACGACCGCAGAACGTCAGGCGGCGTTAGACGTGGTCGCAACCTTTGATGTGGAATGGCTGCAGAACCAGTCGGTCGGCGTCTATCCGCTCAAATCGACTTCGCCGGAGACGATGATCGGCGAACTTGAGCGGGTGTTTGAAACGAGTGAGGGCGGATTGGGGCAGGGCGTGATCCGCTTCCAGCCGATCTCGCGCATGAACGCCGTGATGGTCGTAACAAAAAATCCAAAGCTGCTTGCCCAGACCACGCAGTGGGTCCGTCGCCTCGACAGGTCCGATACGACGGGGACGACGCTGAGAACGTTCAAGCTGAAGAATGGCAAAGCAACAGAAGTGGCGAAGATATTGAATGACATCTTCGGTCAGAAATCCGGAAGCGGCGATTCTGCCACAAAGCAGCTCGCACCGGGCGTCGAAAGCGCCCAGGCTCGGATAGATTCTCTTGATCGCGGCTCGTCCAGCGGGAGTGGGGCGAACGCAAACGGGCTGACAAATGCAAGCAATAGTTCGGACAATCGCGGTGCCGGTACGATTGCTGCAGCCTTTGAAACGTTTGCAGGTCGCAAGAATGGCGGCGAGGCGGACGCTTCCGTCAGTTCTTCCGGCAATATCCCGCGCGGAACGTTCCAGAACCTGCGAATTTCAGCGGACGCGGCCAACAATTCGATAGTCGTCTATTCCAACCAGGAAGACTATCGGGTCGTCGAACGCGCGCTTCGCGACATTGACCGGCCGCTGATGCAGGTTGCAATCGACGCGACGGTCGCGGAAGTCACGCTGACGGACGACCTCCAGTTTGGCGTTCAGGCCTTCCTCACCAGCAAGGATGTCGGACTCGGCAAAGACAATGGCGCGGTCAGTTTGTTGAGCGCGGGCCAGGACATGGCGCAAGGGGCGCTGCTGCAGAAAGTGGCTCCCGGTTTGAATCTTCTGCTCGGATCGGCATCGCAGCCGCGCGTGATCCTCAACGCCTTGTCCAACATAACGGACGTCAAGGTGCTGTCGTCGCCATCGATCGTCGCCCTCGACAATCAGCCGGCCCTGTTGCAAGTCGGCGACGAGGTTCCGATTACGACGAGTTCGGCTGCGGTTCTAACCAATGCCGCGACGCCGATCGTCAACACGATCAGTATGCGCAATACCGGCGTGATTCTGAAAGTGCTGCCCCACGTGCATGCCAATGGATCCGTACAGCTTGAGGTCGATCAGGAAATCTCCAACATCGTGAACGCCGACAAGAACACCCTGACGCCCACAATTGCCCAGCGCCGCGTCCACTCCACCGTTTCGGTGACCAGCGGTCAAACGGTGCTGCTTGCCGGCCTTATTAGCGAGCGCAGCCAGGAGACGAAATCGGGCATACCGGGACTCCGCGAAATCAAGTTTCTCGGTGACGTGTTTGGGAACACTTCCAAAACCAAAACGCGGTCCGAGATCATCATCTTCATCAAGACACAGCTGATTCGGAACAGTGTCGATGCCAGCGCGGTCACCGAGGAATTCCGGGACCGTCTGCAAACCATGCGTGGCGGCCGCACCGTCATTGATGGCAACAAGGTCGTGAAATGACGATCGAAGTCCAAGCAGGAGAGATGATTGGATCGGACGTCGACCTGCGACCGAGTGCGGCGATACTGATCGGCGGCGCCTGCGCCATCGGCGTGATCTCCGCGCTGTCGTTGCCGTGGCCATTCGCTGTTGCGTCAACCTTGCTCGGTACGTTGATGATCGCGGGAGCTGACGTCGACGCGAGAACATATCTGCTTCCCGATCTGATTACGTTTGGTACCCTCTTTTGCGGCATCCTGGCCGCGCCGTTGCTGGATACAACGGACCCGTGGGCAGCCGCTGTGCAGGCGATCGCGCGCGCTGGCGGCATCGCAGGCGTGCTGGCGCTGTTTCGCAGCGGCTACGGCTGGATCAGGAACACCGAGGGCCTTGGTCTTGGTGACGTGAAACTCGCAGCGGCAATCGGGGCGTGGCTCCCGCTCGAGGCGATACCATTGTGTTTCGGCCTGGCGACTGGCGGCGCGCTACTGGCGGTGATGGCAGCGCGCTTGAGCGGCCAAGCTGTGATGCGGACAACGAGGATACCTCTCGGTGCGTTTCTGTGTCCGGCGCTGTGGATTGTGTTTTTTGCTGACAGCGTGACGCGATAGCAGCGGAGCGAAGTAGCAACTATGTCGAACTCAAATCCGAATCGTATCACGTCACCGGCAGGGGAGGGGGTGACGGTTGCGGCCTCCAGGCACGCCATCGAGCAGTTTCGCCTGCATTTGCTCGAACGGATACCGGACGCCGCGAGGGCAAAATTGCGGAGCATCAGCGTCACGGAAACTGCGTCTGGGAACGGGCTTCGGGAGCTGTGGGAAAAATCGGACCTGCCGGGCGGAATATTCGCGGATGAGGTGGCGGGCTTCTGGAAATTGCCGCGCGCGGGTCTGCAGCAGCTGACGAATGTTCAAAGTGCGGTCGAACATTTCTCGCCACGATTTTTGCGGGAATCTTCGGTTTTCCCTTTTCGGTTGGGGAACGACGGCTTTGGCCTAGCGGTGTCGGACCCGGCCGACGGCGCCGCGATCAGGGCAGCCGAGATCGTCTGCGGTCGTCCCGTTGCGATCGCCATTGCATCCTTCGACGATATCGCCACAGTGCTGGAACTGCGATTAGACGAACGCACGGCGGGAGCGGTGGACGTCGAAGAGCCGGAACAACGCACCGGCGACGACGACATCGACAGCCTGCGCGATCTGGCGAGCGGCGCTCCCGTCGTCCGGGCCGTCAACGATGTGCTCGAGCGTGCCATGGAACTGCGAGCGAGCGACATCCACATCGAGCCATTCCGGACTGGGCTCGTGGTGAGAATGCGTGTTGATGGTATCCTGCGCGCCGTTCCGTTTCCAGGCGATGCGCCACCGCAGGCCGTTGTCTCGCGTATCAAGATCCTGGCTGGACTCAACATAGCGGAACGCCGGTTGCCTCAGGATGGCGCGGCCCGTGCGCGGGTTGGACGGACCGAGATCGATATCCGTATCGCCACCATGCCGACGCAGCACGGCGAGAGCGTTGTAATACGCCTGCTGCCGAGGGACCGCGGCTTGCTCGATTTGGGCAAGATTGGATTGTTCGGCCGCGATGAAGCCACGTTGCGCCGCCTGCTGGCGCTGCCGCATGGGTTGATCCTGATCACCGGCCCGACCGGAAGCGGAAAGACTACAACGCTCGCGACAATGCTGTCCATCCTGAACGAGCCGACGCGAAAAATCCTTACCATCGAGGATCCCGTCGAATACGAGATTCCGGGTATCAACCAGTCGCAGGCCAAGCCGGCGATCGGACTGACCTTCGCCACGGCGATGCGCGCGTTCGTGCGCCAGGATCCCGATGTCATCATGGTGGGTGAGATCCGCGACAGCGAAACGGCAAACATCGCCATCCACGCCGCTTTGACCGGCCATCTGGTGCTGTCAACGCTACACACCGAAACCGCGGCTGCGGCGGTGCCGCGCCTCCTGGATCTTGGCGTCGAGGGATTTTTGTTGCGATCGACGTTGCGCGCCGTCGTTGCGCAGCGATTGGTCCGCGTCCTCTGTGACGGCTGCAAGAGCACGCATGAGCTGACTGAACCGGATATGGTAGCCGACCCGCGCTATCGGGTTCTGGGCTTTGCACCCGGCGAGACAATCTACCGCCCTGGTAGTTGCGAACGCTGCGGCGGCACCGGCTATCGCGGACGCGCCGGAATTTTTGAATTGCTGGAGCTGACCGATGACATCAGACCTTTGGTCGGTGCAGAAGCCGATGCCTCCCTTATCGACAGCGCTGCCATTCGCGCAGGCATGACGACGATGTTGGACGATGCCGTGCAGAAGTGCCGGCTTGGAATGACCGCGGCCCCCGAAGTGCTGCGCGTGACATCCGCACGGTAATTGACGTTGAAGCGGGTTGGTACAATGGCTTGGTGTGGAGAGGACAGATGAAGCTGCATGTGGTGACCAGAGGCCGAAATGCCCTGCGACAGGCGGAGGCCGGCTTTACCCTTGTAGAGATGCTGGTCGTCATCGCGATCATCGGATTGATCATGGGCTTGGTCGGCCCCCGCGTGCTCAACTATCTCGGCGATTCCAAAGTCAAGGCGGCCAAGCTCCAGATCGAGAGCTTCTCAAGCTCGCTCGACCTTTTTTATCTCGACGTCGGCCGGTATCCGTCCGTCAGCGAAGGTCTTTCCGCATTGGCGCAAAGACCGGGCAATACAACAGTTTGGAACGGACCCTATCTCAAGACCGGAGCCGTGCCGACCGATCCGTGGGGGCACGTTTATCTGTATCGGTCTCCCGGCGAGCGCGGCCCTTACGAGATTGTGTCGTTGGGATCGGACGGCCAAGAGGGCGGGACCGGGACTGCGGCCGACCTTAGCAATGAGGCTGCGGCAAATCGACCATGAGCAGGGCTTCGCTGCCTTGCTCTTGCCGCAAGATCGCATCAGCGTTCGATTTTGGATTGTAGCAGTATTTCATTACTGTGGGATTAACGTACGTGGGTACCTTTTTTCTTTCTTCACTTCGTAGCCCTTGGCTAAGGATAACCGGCACGAGCGCGCTCGCGCTTATGATGCTGGGCGCGCCAGCAACGCTCGCCGCCAATGGGACCGTGATCGAATCATTTGGTTCGACCAGCCTGGTGCAGGTGGGAAACAATTTTTACGTCCATCCTGTCGGCGGCAATGGTGGACCGTTGCTCAAGTACAAGGGCAGGGCGGTCTCACTGCAGCGCTATCCAGTGATCTTTCTCGGGGCGGAGAAGACGGCAAGCGGCTATCAAGTCGCTCTACGTGTGAGAGGCGCGGATCAGTATATCATCTGGAATACTGACCGCGAGGGCAATGTCATCTCCGATGCGACAGGAGGCGTCATCGTCCCTGGCTCGAGCTCCGCGCTTAAAACATTTGAACTCAGTTTCAAACAGGACTTGAATGGTGACGGGGTTGTGGGTGCCGCGCCGACTCCGGTGGGCGGCGTGTGCGGATCGGCGAACGGCACGAAAGTATCGGTTAAACCGTCGGCGAACCTTTGCTCTGCCGGTACTGCATCGTCCGTAGCGGGCTCGGGTCCGTGGACATGGGGCTGCGGCGGCTCCAACGGCGGCGCTACTGCGAGCTGCTCTGCGTCGCTTGCGACAGCAAATCCGACTCCGATTCCGCCTTCGACACCGACGCCGACACCAACCTCACCATCGACGCCGGGCCCTGTCGCTGGAAATTGCGGCATGCAGTTGGGCAGTGCGGCTGTCTTCTGCGAAACCTTTGACACTAAAAATCCTGGCATCCCGAGTCGCACCGGCGATCTTGATCCCAATGTCTGGGGGGTATCGCGTGCCTTGGGCGCCGATAAATGGGCGGCGACGCGGGTCGATGCCTGCAATGGCCTGACAGCGAGATCCGCGTCCGATATCATTATCTGTAACGGTCAGTTGCGTCAGGCAAGCAATGACAATCACGATGTGTCGGTTCTTGCGATGTATCCGAAACAGCCGTTCGACTTTGCAGGTCGCACTGGCACAGTTGCGTTTGATGTGTCCAACGACACCCAGGGCGGTCACGCCGCATGGCCGGAATTCTGGATCACTGATACGCCTGTCCCCGCACCGTTCAGTCACTTCAATTCATGGATCTCGCTCCCCAAGAACGGTCTTGGAATTCGATTTGCGGCCAATGCCGAAGTCGGACAGTTCGGCATCTGCCCCAACGGCAACAATTTGAATAAACGCCGCTTCACAGTGGATTCCGCAATCGTTGTTCGCAACTATACATATGAAGATGTTGGCGCGCTTGGCCTGGGATTTGCGTACCCCGCGGGTGGCACAGGAATGAAGGTCAACGTTCTCGACTGTGTCATCATGTCGCCGGGACCAAATGGGCCCCTGAACCATATCGAGATAAAGGTTGCCCAAAACTTACTTGAAGTGTGGGCGTCAGACGCTGGTTCTAAGGTACTGCGCAAAATTGCTACGATCAGCAACCCAAACCTGAGCTTTTCTCGCGGGCTGATCTGGATCCAAGATGCACATTATAACGCGAGCAAGGGTGAATGCCCGCCGCAATATAGTGGCAATCCGGTCTGTCAGACTGAGCATACATTTACCTGGGACAATGTTGCGTTCGATGGGCCGTTCACATACCGCGATTTCAGCTACGACGCGCTCGACAACAGCACTACGCCCGACAGCAGCGGCTTAATGGAGATAATGAAGATCGCACTACCGAATCAGATGACGACGTGGAACGTGCTCAATATGCCGGCGAATCCGCAGGCGGCGTCAGTCCGTGTCTTGTTCAATTGGAAGACGTATTACGGCAGGGTGCCAAACAACCTTATCGTGAAGGTAAATGGCCACGCGCACACGTTCCCATATCCATATCCTGCAAACGACACGTTAGCCGCGGATGGAACTTCTTTCGGTGTCGGCTCATGGCGCACATACCCGCTCACCATTCCCATCACTGACCTCGTGGCAGGCACGAATGTCGTTCAGATTGGTACCGACCTTCAAAACGACAACACGCTTGTATCGAACGTAAACATCGTGCTCGTGGATGTTCCCGGCGGCGTGCCCGTGTTGCCCGGATCAAATAATGCGTATCCCGCCAGCGGCACCTCGGGTGGTGGAACGCGATAACTAACTGCAGCACCGGACCAGGAGCCTGTGCTCGGTCTCTTTCTCTTCCGCGTGCGCAATGATGAGACTACTTCGTCGTCCGTGAACAAGCCTCTAACCGATTGAGCGGGATTCTGTTTTTCGGATGCGGCGGCATTTGAGATTGCAGGGATTGGGAGCTTGAGAACCCCAAACCCTGCAATTTCGTTTTTGGATTCCCTTTCGCGGCAGGCCATGATTCTGTGATGCATCGGAGGGAGCGATGCGGCCGAAGAAGCACAAGACGACGGGATCGAACGAT
>CADEDX010000192.1 GCA_902826195.1 uncultured Bradyrhizobium sp.
GGCCACCGCCGGATGCGCGCCCGCCGCGGCCCTTTTGCAGATCTGCGACGTACGCTGCGCGAAAGTGTCCGCAGCGACGGCGAGGTCCTGCGGCTCGGGCGGCTGAAGCGGCGCGCGCGGCCACGCAAGATTTTGCTGCTGATCGACGTCTCCGGCTCGATGAAAGGCCGCACCGACGACAACATGAAGCTCGCGCATGCGTTGATCCACGCGGCGCCCCATGTCGAGGTGTTTACTTTCGGCACGCGGCTGACACGTGTCACCCGTGCGCTGCGCCTCAAGCGGCGCGAACAGGCGCTGACGGCTGTCGCCCATCTGGTCAGCGACTGGGATGGCGGCACAAGGATCGGCGATGCGTTGCAGGCGTTCCTCGCCGTACCCCGGTTCGGCGGCTATGCGCGGGGGGCGGCCGTCGTCATCGTCTCCGACGGGCTGGAGCGCGGCGATCCATCCGCGCTGCGCGATGCCGTCGCCAAATTGTCGCGACGCGCCTGGCGGCTGAGCTGGCTGACGCCACTGGCTTCCGGTACGGGCTTTCAGCCGCAGACCGAGGCGCTGATCGCGATCCGGCGCTTTGTCGATGATCTCGTCGACGGCGGATCGACCGCGGCGATCGTCTCGCACGTTCTCTCGCTTGGACAAAGGAAGGCCGCGTGACTGACATCGTCGATGCCCATCATCACATCTGGCGGCAGGCCGACCTGCCCTGGCTTTCGGGCCCGATGCAGCCGCGCATCTTCGGGCCCTACGAGCCGATCCGGCGCGACTATCCGATCGAAGAATATCTCGCGGATCTCGCCGGCTCCGGCGTTACGCGCTCGGTCTATGTGCAGACCAACTGGGCCAACGACCGCTTTGAGGACGAAACCGCGTGGGTGGAGCAAACCGCCAAGGAGCACGGTTGGCCGCACGCCATCGTCGCCTACGCTGACTTCAACGTCGAAGACGTGCGCCCGCAACTGGACCGTCTCGCGCGCTATCCGCTGGTGCGCGGCGTCCGCATGCAATTGCACTGGCACGACAACCCGCTCTATCGCTTCGCCGCGCGGCCCGACCTCTGCGCCGATCCAACCATCCGCCGCAACATCGCCCGGCTCGCCGAATATGGCTTCAGCTTCGATCTGCAGGTGTTCGCGCCGCAGATGGCCGAAGCCGTCGGGCTCGCCGATGCCTGTCCCGGCGTGATCTTCGTCCTGCAGCACGCCGGCATGCTGGAAGACCTCTCGCCCGCGGGCCGCTCGGCCTGGCGCGACGGCATGATGCAGCTGGCCGCCTGTCCGAACATCGTTTCAAAACTTTCCGGCCTCGGCACCTTCGTCCACCGCAACGATCCGGCGCACATTTCCGGGATCGTGGCGGACACGGTGGCGATCTTCGGCGCCCAGCGGTGCCTGTTCGGCTCCAACTTTCCGATCGAAAAACTTTGGACCGGCTATCGCGAACTGGTCGACGCCCATCGCGCCGCCATTGCCCATCTGAACGCCGAACAACGCGAAGCTGTCCTGAGCAGGACCGCCGCGCGCGTTTACCGGCTGCAAACCTGAGAATACGGGGAGAGATAAATGCCGCTTGAAATCAAGATTTTGGACTATGGGGATATCGAACTGGAATCGAGCTTTCTGGTGCTGGGCCGCGATTGCGGCGGGACCCGCCGCGTCCTGACGCTGGGTTTTCTGATCACCGGCGGTCCCTGGCCGGTGGTGGTCGATACCGGCTATCGCTCCAACCAGATCATGGAAACGCTGGGCATGCGCGGGCTGCAGTTCCACGAGAACATGATCGAGAACCAGCTGGCCCGCCACGGCGTGCGCATGGGCGACGTCCGCTATGTCTGCCACACCCATCTGCACATCGACCACGCCGGCAAGGACGACCTGTTTCCGATGAACACGACCGTCGTGCTCAACCGCAAGGAGCTGGAATATTCCGTCTCGGGCCTGATGCATCCGCAATACCCGGCGCCCGACATCAAGCATTTGATCGATCGCCTGCACACCAAGAGCGCATTACGTTTTCTCGATCTCGAAATCACCGGCCCGGTCGAACTGATGCCCGGTGTCTATTGCGACGCCGCCAATGCACACACCGAAGGCTCGATGAACATCCACGTTCACACCGCCGACGGTATCGCCACGATCTGCGGCGACGTGATCTATGATTTCAACGACCAGATCGTAACGCCCTTCAACGAGATCAACGACGGCGAGCCGCGCACGACAGGCAATCACGGCACCAGCAAGCGCGCGGAGAAAGCCGCAATCAAGAAGCTCTTGAGCAGTTCGCGCTATCTGCTTCCGGTGCATGACCGCCCGGCCAAGATCGAGGGCGGCAACGTGGTGGGCCGGCTGCACGATCAGGTGCCGGGACCGGTGGTTCAAAGCCTGCCGCAGCGCAACTGGTTCCCTGCCTAAAGCCGAGAAGAGGATGGACCGATGACGCATGTCACGCTGCGCCCGGAATTCGAAACGCTGATCGACCCCTATGCGCCGGTTGGCCAGGTCGGAACAGGGTTCGATTTCACGGAGGGGCCGATCTGGCATCCGGTGCATCATTATCTGCTGTTCTCGGACATGCCGGGCGATGTGCGGCGGCGCTGGGACGCCAAGCGCGGCGTCGTCGAGGTCAAGCGTCCGTCGAACAAGTGCAACGGCATGACCTACGATGCCGAACTCAATCTCATCGTCTGCGAGCATGCCACGTCATCGCTGATCCGCGAACGGCTCGACGGACGGCGCGAGGTGATCGCGTCGCATTACGAAAACCAGGAACTCAACAGCCCGAACGATGTCTGCGTGCATTCGAGCGGCGCGATCTATTTCAGCGATCCCTGGTATGGCCGCATGCCGGTCTACGGCGTCGAGCGGCCGCGCCAGCTTGGTTTTCAGGGTGTCTATCGTGTACCGCCCGGCGGCGGCCCGCCAAAGCTCGTGGTGGACCGTCATCTGTTCGAGCAGCCGAATGGACTCTGCTTCTCGCCGGACGAACGGCTGCTGTATGTCAACGACACCGTTCAGGCGCTGATCCGCGTGTTCGACGTCGAGGCCGATGGCGCGCTTGCGAATGCGCGCGTGTTCGCCAGCGGCATCCGTTCCGAACTCGAGCCCGGCCTGCCCGACGGCATGAAGTGCGACCAGCGCGGCAATGTCTGGGTGACGGCGCCCGGCGGGGTCTGGGTCTACTCGCCATCAGGCGAATTGCTCGGCAAGGTGCGCGTGCCCGAAATGGTCGCCAACCTCGCCTGGGGCGGCGCTGATTTTCGCACGCTCTATCTGACGGCGACCCATTCTGTCTATGCGATCCCGGTCAAGGCCGGGCCGCGCCATGAGCCCTATATGAGCAGCCGGCCGGCGGCCGGACCCGGTACCGCTCCCTCCACTCCCTCGACGCCTTCCGCCCCTCAACTGGCCGGCGGCGAAATGCAGCTCGATCCGCGACGCTGCGCGATGATTATCCAGGACCTGCAGAATGACGTCATCATGGACGGCGGCGCGTTCGCCGATTCCGGCGCGCCTGGGCATGCGCGCCAGCAGCACGTGGTCGACAATGTCCGCCGCCTCGCGGAGGCGGCGCGGGCGCGCGGCGTCGCCATCATCCATGTCTGGTTCGTCGTCGAGCCCGGCGCGCCGGGGGTCACGCTCAATGCGCCGCTGTTCGAGGGGCTGGTCGACAGCAACGCGATGGTGCGCGGCAGCTGGGGCGCGGCGCCGGTGTCGGGGCTGGAGCCGCGCGCCGGCGATTTTGTCGTCGAGAAAATGCGGATGAGTGCGTGGGAAGGCACGCGGCTGGAAACCATTTTGAAGGCCACCGGCCGCGACATGATCATCAACACCGGCGCGTGGACCAACATGTCGGTCGAACACACCGCGCGCACCGGCGCCGACAAGGGCTATTTCATGATCGTCCCGGAAGACTGCTGCTCGACCATGAATGCCGACTGGCACAACGCCTCGATCAACTTTGCGATGCAGAACGTCGCCGTCGTCACCAATGCCGATGCGGTGATCAAAGGGCTCGGATGAAGCGAACGCGGTCATGCCCAAACTCTTTCACCTGAGCTGCTCGCCGCGAACGGATTCGGAATCCGCCGCCGGCGCTCGGGTGTTCATTGACCGCTTTCGCGAGGCGCGGCCCGACTGGGACATCGACGCGATGAACCTGTGGCGGGATCATCTGCCGGAATTCGAAGGCTACGTGCTGGAGGCCAAATATGCCCGCATCGGCGGACGACCGTTCACGGATTCGCAGCGCGATGCTTTTGCGGTCACCGAGCGCATCGCGCTCCGTTTCGCGCTCGCCGACCGCGTGCTGATCTCGACGCCGATGTGGAACTTCGGCATCCCCTACAAGCTGAAGCAGTGGATCGACGTTATCACGCAGCCGGGGCTGGCGTTCCGGTTCGATCCGGCGCAAGGCTATGCGCCGCTGTTCAGGGATCGGCCCACAATCGTGATCCTAGCGAGCGGCAGCGATTTCATCACCGGGATGAATCGCGGCCGTATCGACATGGCGACCCCTTATCTGCGCGAGGCGCTGCGCTTCATCGGCGTCAGCGACGTGCGCTTCGTGCCGATCGGGCCGACCACCGGGCCGGCGGAACCGATCCGCAGCGCACGCGAGGGCGCGTACCGACGGCTGGCCGAGATGGCCGCGCGATTCTGATCCCAAAGGCTTGCTGCAACCCCGACATTTGCTGCAATGCTGCGCCGACCCGGGCGAAGGAGAATTCCGTTGAAGTGCTATGAAATGCAGGGACCGAACGGAATCGATGGCTTGACCCTCGTCGACAAGCCGGTGCCGGAGCCCGGTGCGGGCGAGGTGCTGGTCCGGCTCACGGCGGCGACGCTGAACTATCGCGATCTCATCACCGTCAAGGGCGGCTACGGCTCGCGTCAGAAATTTCCGCTGGTGCCGGTGTCCGACGGCGCGGGCGTGGTGGAGCAGGTCGGTCCAGCCGTCCGGAAATTTGCCGCCGGCGACCGCGTCATCGGCAGTTTCTTCGAAAACTGGACCAGCGGCGAGCCCAGCGAAACCAAAATGCACGGCGCCCTCGGCGGCTCGGCCGACGGAGTCCTGACGCAGTATCGACTCTTTCCGAAGCGCGCGCTGGTCAGGACGCCAAAGCACCTCAGCGACATCGAGGCCGCTGCATTGCCTTGCGCCGGCGTCACGGCCTGGAGCGCGATGATCAAACTCGGCGGCATTAAGCCCGGCCAGACCGTGCTGACGCAGGGCACCGGCGGCGTATCGCTGTTCGCGCTTCAATTCGCCAAACTGTGCGGCGCGCGTGTCATTTCGACCTCATCGAGCGATGCGAAGATCGAACGCCTCAAAAGCCTCGGCGCCGATCACACGCTGAACTACAAGGCGACGCCGGATTGGGGCAAGAAAGCCCGCGAATGGAGCGGCAACGGCGTCGACCTGGTTGTCGAGGTCGGCGGCGTCGGCACGCTGAACGAATCGATCCGAGCCACCCGGATCGGCGGCACGATCGCCTTCATCGGCGTGCTGGCGGGACAGCCGACATCCGACTCGCGGCTGCCGCTGATGGTGATGCAGCAGCAGCGGCTGCAGGGCGTCACGGTCGGATCGGTCGAGGACCTGCAGGCGATGACGAATGCCATCGCCGCAAGCGGCATGAAGCCGGTGATCGACAAGACATTTGCATTCGACCAGGTGAAGCAGGCGTTCGCCCATATGGAAAGTGGCGCGCATTTCGGCAAGATCGCGATCGAGATCGGCTGAATTCAGCTGCGCCGTCATTCCGGAGCGTGCGAAGCACGAACCCGGAATCCACGATGCTGCGGGGCTGCTGCCCGATGGATTCCGGGTTCGTGCTTCGCGAGCCCCGGAATGACGGCTGCTTCCCAACACCAACCCGCTTCTGAAAATGGCAGCATCTGGTCACATGCAACTCGCGCCGGTTCCGGCAATTGCTTCCGTCTTCATTAAGCTTTAAATTCCGCCTATTCGCCTCGCCGAAAGCCGGGCGCCGCCTCGGCGCTCGCGAGAGCTGAGCGGGATTCTCAACCGAGCCGGGCTCGCCGAAAGCTCGAGGGCGCGCTCTCACGACGGCGAGATATGGTAACCGGCTGTGAGCAAGACCGTCAGCGCGCGACGGTGCCGCCCGCGCGGGAACCGCAGCGAGCGGCCGGATGGAATGGACGATGACCGAAGACAAGAGCAAACTGCTGAGATCGCTGAAGATCGATCGCAGCACCGACAGAGTGGAGCAGCGAACCGGTAGCCGATGGCTGCCGATCTCGGTGGCGATCGTCGTTTGCGTCGCAGGCTTCGCCGCTTTTGCCGCCTATGAGTACCGGAAGGACGACGCCCGCAAGGAGATGGCACAGCAGCCGGCCGCACAACCGCAGACGTCGCAGCAGCCCCCCTCCCCGCCGCAGCCGGCTGCGACCAGCAAGGCGGCCGGCAGTCTGGCGGCGTCCGGCTACGTGGTGGCGCGGCGCAAGGCGACGGTAGCGGCCGAGATCACCGGCAAGGTGGTCGGGGTGTTCATCGACGAAGGCATGACGGTGACCGAGGGCCAGGTGGTGGCGCGGCTGGACAGCGTGCTCGCCGAAAAGGATTTTGAACTCGCCCGATCGCGCGCCGAGAGCGCCGAAGCCGCGATTGCCGCGATCACCGCCGATCTCGAGGACGCGACCCGGATCATGACGCGGACCCAGACGCTGTCGCAGAAGAATTTTGCGACCGAGGCCGACCTGACCAAGGTGCAGGCCCGGGTCGGCGTGCTCAGCGCGCAATTGCGCCAGGCAAAATCGCAGTTCGAGACCGCCAGCATCGATGCCAGGCGCAGCGCCTCGGTGCTCGACAAGCACCAGATTCGCGCGCCGTTCGCCGGCGTCGTCATCGACCGCAGCGCGCAGCCCGGCGAGATGATCTCCCCGATGTCGGTCGGCGGCTACACCCGCACCGGCATCTGCACCATCGTCGACATGGATTCGATCGAAATCGAGGTCGACGTCAACGAGGCCTTCATCGGCCGCGTCGTTGCCGGCGGTGCCGTCAACGCCATGCTGGATGCCTATCCGGACTGGACCATTCCGGCCTCGGTCATTGCCATCGTGCCGACCGCCAACCGCGAGAAAGCCACGGTGAAGGTGCGCATCCGATTCGAAAAAAAGGACCCGCGCATCCTGCCCGACATGGCGGTCAAGGTGAATTTCCTGGCCGACGCCAAAGAGAATATCAAGGCCAAGGGCGCCGAGACCACCGCCGCGAACTGACCGCCGGGCGAAAATCCCTCGAAGGAGAGAAGCGTGACCTCAGAACAACCGATGGTTCGCCTTACCGGCGTCGCGAAGCGTTTCACCAAGGGCAAGGAAACGATCTCGATCTTCGATCATCTCGACCTCGCTATACCCCGCGGCGATTTCATCGCTGTCATGGGGCCGTCGGGTTCGGGCAAGACCACGCTGCTCAATCTGCTTGGAGGTATCGACCGCGCCGATGCCGGCGAGATTTCCGTGGCGGACCGGCGCATCGATGGACTTTCCGAAGGCGACCTGGCCGCCTGGCGCGCCGCCAATATCGGCTTCATCTTCCAGTTCTACAATCTGATGCCGATGCTGACCGCGGCGCAGAACGTCGAACTGCCGCTGTTGCTCACCAGATTAAAGAAAAAGGAGCGCGCCGAGCGGGTGCAGACCGCGCTTTCCGTGGTCGGGCTCGCCGATCGCACCAAACATCGCCCGCGCGAAATGTCGGGCGGACAGCAGCAGCGCGTGGCGATTGCGCGCGCCATCGTCTCCGATCCGAATCTTTTGTTGTGCGACGAACCGACCGGTGACCTCGACCGGCAATCCGCCGACGAGATTCTCTCCATCCTGCAACTCCTCAACAGCGAACTCGGCAAGACCATCGTGATGGTGACGCACGATCCGGCCGCAGCCAACTATGCCAAGCGCGTGCTGCATCTCGACAAGGGCCGCTTCGTCGAACGGGGGCTTGCCGCGTGAACGATTTCGACCTGGTCCGGAAAAACCTGTTCCGCCGCAAATTGCGCGCGATCCTGATGATCGTGTCGATCCTGATCGCCTTCATGATCTTCGGCGTGCTGGCCGGATTCTATCGCGCCTTCACCGCCGGCGAGGACCGCGCCGCCGCGGACCGCATGATCACGGTGAACAAGATCAACTTCACCCAGCCGATGCCGATCGCCTATTTCAACCGCGTCAAGGCGGTCGATGGGGTGCGTCAAGTGACCCACGCCAACTGGTTCGGCGGTTATTACCAGGACCCGAAGAATTTCGTGATGGCGCTGGCGATCGAGCCGAACAGCTATTTCGACGTCTACCGCAGCGAATTCGACGTTCCGCCCGACCAGCTGCAAGCCTTCGTCCGCGACCGCGGCAGCGCGGTGGTCGGCGAGAAACTGGCGCAGAAATGGGGTTGGAAGATCGGCGACCGCATTCCCCTGAACAGCAACATCTTCAGCCAGAAGAGCGGCGGCCACAGCTGGGATCTCACCATTGCCGCCATCCTCAAGGGCAAGACTGATAACATCGACACCAATTTCCTGCTGTTCCAGTATCCCTATTTCGACGAGACCCGCAGTTTCGGCAAGGACACCATCGGCTGGCTGATCCTGCAGACCACCGCGCCCGAAAACAACGACCGCGTAGCCAAGGCGATCGACTCGATGTTCGCCAATTCCACCGCGGAGACTTCCACGGACACCGAAAAGGCGTTCGGCAAGGCGTTCGCGGCGCAGTTCGGCAACATCGCGCTGATCGTCGTGCTGGTGGTCGGCGCCGCCTTCGTCACCATCTTGATGATCGTCGGCAACACCATGGCGCTGTCGATCCGCGAGCGTACCCGCGAGATCGGCGTGCTGAAGACGCTGGGCTTTTCCGGCCCGCGCATCCTGGCGATGGTGCTCGGCGAGTCCGTGCTGCTGGCGCTGCTCGGCGGCATTCCCGGGCTCGCGATCGCGGCGCTGATCGCGATGGGGCTGCGCGCCAGCCTCTCGGGCATCGCGCCCGCCTTTGCGGTATCGCCGACGATCGCGCTGCAGGGCGTGGCGCTGATGATCGCGCTCGGACTGATCACGGGGATCATTCCGGCGCTCAACGCCATGCGGCTCCAGATTGCAGCCGCACTTGGACGGGGATAGGCATGGGTTCGCTTTGGCTTCAAGTCGCGGCGGTCACCGCCATCAACCTCAAGAGCATCGCGCAGCGGCGCTGGCTCTCGCTCTCGACAGTCATCGCGATCGCGCTGGTCGTGGTCGTGCTGCTGGCCTTTTTGGCGATGGCCAACGGCTTTCAGCGCACCATCTCGGGCTCCGGCGCCGACGACATCGCGATCGTGCTGCGGGCCGGCTCGCAGGCCGAGATCAACAGCACGGTGAGCCGCGACCAGGTGCGGCTGATCGAGGACGGCCCCGGGATTGCCCGCGGCAGCGACGGCAAGCCGCTGATCTCGCCGGAGCTTTATCTCGTGGTCGACGGCATCAAGCGTTCGACCCATACCAAGGCCAATCTGCCGCTGCGCGGGATCGGCGAACAGGGCAGCGCGCTGCGCAAGGGCGTCACCGTCACGTCGGGCCGCATGTTCAACCGCGGCAGCAACGAGGTCGTGGTCGGCAAGGCGCTGCAGCGCGAGTTCGAGGGATTCGATATCGGCTCCACCGTGGCGTTCGGCGCCACGCGCTGGAACGTGGTCGGCGTGTTCGAGTCCGGCGGCAGCGTGTTCGAATCGGAGATCTGGGCCGACCTCAACGTGGTACAGAGCCTGTTCAACCGCAACAACATCGTGCAGACCGTGCGCGCGCGCCTCACTGGACCGGCCGCGCTGAACGAGCTCAAGAGCTACAGCGACAACGACCCGCGACTGAAGCTCGACGTCAAATCCGAAGCTGCCTACTTCGCCGAACAGGCCTCGCAGACCTCGGACCTGATCCAGAAACTCGGCTGGCCGCTGGCCATCGCCATGGCGCTCGGCGCGATCGCCGGCGCGCTCAACACGATGTATTCATCGGTCGCGGCGCGTGCGACCGAAATCGCGACGCTGCGCGCCATCGGTTTTGGCGGCTTTCCCGCCTTCGTCGGGACGCTGGCGGAATCGCTGCTGCTCGCCGCGATCGGCGGGCTGTTGGGGGCCGCCGCGACCTATTTCATCTTCGACGGCCTCACAGCCTCGACGCTCGGCAGCAATTTTACGCAGGTGGTGTTCGACTTCAAGCTCAGCCCCTGGCTGATCGCCGAGGGCGTGATCCTTGCGCTGATCGTGGGCTTGATCGGCGGCCTGTTTCCGGCGCTGCGGGCGGCGCGGCTACCGATCGTCGAAGGACTTTACGCGCATTGATTATTTTATTTTTTGACGCGTTTTCTTCACGCGATCCGGTACCCACCCCCGGATCAAGTCCGAGGGCATGCTTCGCTCTACGAGCTACTCGCCCTTCAACCCAGCGGCGCGGATCACCTCGCTCCATTTGCGCGTTTCGTCGTCGATGAACTTGCCGAACTCGGCGGCTGTGCCGGGGCGCGATTCCAGTCCCTGGACGATCAGTTTCTGCCTCACCTCGGGATCGCCGAGCACGCGGATGACCTCCGCCTGCAGGCGATCG
Organism: uncultured Bradyrhizobium sp.; assembly: GCA_902826195.1. Classification (GTDB taxonomy): domain Bacteria; phylum Pseudomonadota; class Alphaproteobacteria; order Rhizobiales; family Xanthobacteraceae; genus Bradyrhizobium. The sequence goes on from CADEDX010000192.1 coordinate 10,589, forward strand.
ACGATCGGCTGCGGCGTCGCGGCCGGCGCCATGAAGCCGTACCAGCCGGACGCGACCACGCTGGCAAGCCCCTGCTCGCGCAAGGTCATGGCTTCCGGGTAGATCGCGCTGCGTTCGGCCGAGGCGACGCCGAGCACGCGCAACGCGCCGCTCTGGATATGCGGCAAGGCGGTGGCGAGCGCGGTCAACGTGGCGTCGAGACGGCTCGCCAGCAGTTCGGTGTAGGCCATGTTGTCGCCGCGGAAGGGAACGATGAGGCCCTTGACTCCGGGCGTCCCTG
>CADEDX010000193.1 GCA_902826195.1 uncultured Bradyrhizobium sp.
GTGGATGGACCCTCGCCAGCGAGCTGGCGACGATATCGCTGAAGGACGTCTACGAAGCGCTTGGCCAACCTTCGCTGTTCGCGGTCGGAAACCGAACGGAAGCGCCCGGCTGCCTCGTCGAGCAGGCCGTGAACGCCGCGCTTGACCAGGCGTTCGGCGAAGCGGGGGCGTTGCTGCTGTCCCGCCTCGGCAATGTGACGCTCGCGATGTTGAGCGCCGACTTCAAGAAGCGTCTGGGTGACCGGCGCAACCGCCACCGCCTGGAGATCGCGCATGCCACTTGATTCAGCTACCCCTCCATTCGTGGCGGCCTTCTCCGATCCCGAGGCGGTGGCGCGATATGCGGATGGACCGCCGCGCTTCATGCCCGGCTTTACCGACCTCCACCGCATGACCCGCATCCTGCTCGCGGAGCGGGCTGCGCCCGACGCGCAAGTGCTGGTGCTCGGCGCCGGCGGCGGGCTGGAGTTGAAGGCCCTCGCGGAGGCCGAGCCTGGCTGGCATTTCGTCGGCGTCGACCCTGCCGCGGCGATGCTGCAGCAGGCCGAGCGTAGGCTCGGGCCGCTCAACGCCCGCGTTCGGTTGCAGCAGGGTTATATCGATGACGCCCCGGATGGCCCGTTCGATGCCGCGACCTGCCTGCTGACACTGCATTTCCTCGCCATTGACGAGCGCCGGCGAACCGCCGCGGAAATCCACCGCCGCCTCAAACCCGGCGCGCCCTTCGTGGCCGCCCATTTGAGTTTTCCGCAAGCCGACGCCGAGCGCGCGCGATGGCTATCGCGCTATGCCGCCTTTGGGATCGCCTCCGGCGCCGACCCGGACCTCACCGAGAAAGCCCGCACCGCCGTCGAGGCCCACCTCAGCCTGCTTGATCCAGAACAGGACGCGGAAGTCCTGCGCGAGGCCGGCTTCAGGGATGTCGAGACGTTCTACGCGGCTTTTACCTGGCGCGGATGGGTTGGCTATGCCTGAGCGCTGGTGAGGGTATCGCCTACTCCCACTCGATCGTCCCCGGCGGCTTGCTCGTCACGTCATATACCACCCTATTCACACCCTTCACCTCGTTGATGATCCGCGTCGCGGTCTCGCCGAGGAATTTCATGTCGAACGCGTAGAAGTCCGCCGTCATCCCGTCGGTTGACGTCACGGCGCGCAAGCCCACGACGTATTCGTACGTCCGCCCGTCGCCCATCACGCCGACCGTCTTCACCGGCAGCAGTACGGCAAAGGCCTGCCAGATCTGGTCGTAGAGGCCGTGTTTCCTGATCTGGTCGATATAGACCGCATCGGCGTTGCGGAGGATGTCGAGCTTTTCTTTTGTGATGTCACCGGGGCAGCGGATGGCGAGGCCGGGGCCCGGGAACGGGTGGCGGCCGACGAAGATTTCGGGGAGGCCGAGTTCGCGGCCCAGCACGCGGACTTCGTCCTTGAACAGTTCGCGCAAGGGTTCGACCAGCTTCATGTTCATGCGCTCGGGCAGACCGCCGACATTGTGGTGCGACTTGATCGTCACCGAGGGGCCGCCGGTGAAGGAGACGCTCTCGATCACATCGGGATAGAGCGTGCCCTGCGCGAGGAAATCCGCGCCGCCGATCTTCTTGGCTTCGGCGTCGAACACGTCGATGAACAGGCGGCCGATGGTCTTGCGCTTCTTTTCGGGGTCGGTGACGCCATCGAGTTCGCCGAGAAACTGCTTTGAGGCGTCGACATGCACCAGCGGAATGTTGTAGTGCCCGCGGAACAGGTCAACGACGGTCTTGGCCTCGTTGAGCCGCAGCATGCCGTGATCGACGAACACGCAGGTGAGCTGGTCGCCGATCGCTTCATGGATCAGCACGGCGGCGACAGCGGAGTCTACGCCGCCCGAGAGGCCGCAGATCACCTTGCCCTTGCCGACCTGGGCGCGGATTTTTTCGATCGCCTCCTCGCGGAACGCGCGCATGGTCCAGTCGCCGGTCAGGCCTGCGACCTTGCGGACGAAGTTGCGGATCAGCTTGGCGCCGTCGGGCGTGTGCACCACCTCGGGGTGGAACATCAGGCCGTAATATTTGCGCTTCTCGTCCTGGATCACGGCGAACGGCGCATTCGCGCTGACGCCGGCCACCGTAAAGCCCGGCGGCATCTTGGTGATGCGGTCGCCATGGCTCATCCACACCGGGTGCTTCTCGCCCTGGGCCCAGGTGGAATCGAACAAATTGCTGGCCGCCTTGACCTCGACATCGGCGCGGCCGAATTCGCGGTGATGCCCGCCCTCGACCTCGCCGCCGAGCTGGGCGGCCATGGTCATCTGGCCGTAGCAGATGCCGAGCACCGGCACGCCGGAGTCGAAAATCAGTTGCGGCGCGCGCGGCGAGCCTTCCTCATGCACCGATTCCGGGCCACCGGAGAGGATCACCGCTTTCGGCTTCATTTCCTTGAAGGCGGCTTCGGCCTTCTGGAACGGCACGATCTCGGAATAGACGCCCTCCTCGCGCACCCGGCGGGCGATCAGTTGCGTCACCTGACTGCCGAAATCGACGATCAGAATCTTGTCATGCGCCGAGGCCACTGAAGGCGTCGACCCGCTGGCTTTCTGTGCTGCTGTCATGGACAGGAATTACGCGACGGGGGGCAGCCTCGCAACCGCGGGAAACGGCTGACCCACATACTTTATGGGGCATGGACAGATGCCGTTAGGTAAGTATTATTGACCTAATTTGGCCCGAGGCACCCAGCGAGAGCGAGTGGAGGAAACCATGCAGAACCCGCATCACGCGGCAGCGGACATCGCCGCGCTCGGCCGGGAATGGATCGCAGCCTGGAACTCGCACGACCTTGAACGGGTGCTCGCGCTCTACACCGAAGACGCAGAGATGACCTCGGACAAGATCCAGGCGTTCGGTTTCGAGGCCGGCGGCACCCTGCGCGGCAAGGACCGGCTGCGGGCCTATTGGGGCAAGGCGCTGGCGATGCTGCCCAACCTGCGGTTCGATTTGATCGACACCTATGTCAGCCCGGACAGCTTCGTCCTATTCTACCAGAACGAACGCGGCGCGCAGATCTGCGAATATCTTCGGCTCGATGCCGAGGGGAAGATCAGGCAAGGTTCGGCCAACCATCTCGCGCATTGAAGAACAGCAGGTGGACTGAGCGAAGCGAGCCACCATTCACAATGAAAGACGTTGATGATCGTGGGCACGCTACGCTTTGCCTACCCTACACATCCATTGCAGGACACTCCCCATGAAAATCCCCACCCTGCCCTTCACCGTTACCGACTGGAGCAAGGTCCCCGCGACGAAACATGCCGGAGAAACCGGCGAGGCGCTGTGGCATACGCTCGACATCGGCGACCTCCGCGTCCGCATGGTCGAATATTCGCCCGGCTATGTCGCCGATCACTGGTGCGATCGCGGGCATGTGCTCTATGTGCTGGAAGGCGAGCTTGAGACCGAACTGCGCGACGGGCGCAGGTTCACGCTGAAGCCGGGCGTGAGCTACCAGGTCTCGGATTTTGGCGATGCCGCGCATCGGTCTTCGACGAAGACGGGCGCGAAGCTGTTCATTGTGGATTGAGCAGTTGTAGGGTGAGCTGAGCGAAGCGAGCCCACCATCTATCATCGAGCAAGGGGCGAGAATGGTGGGCACGCTTCGCTCTGCCCACCCTACGGAATCACAGGTCGCCGCAATTGCCCCGTCGCGTCCGCGAGCCCACCGAGATAATGCGCAGCCTCCGTAATGTCGGCGACGATCTCGGCCTCGGCGCGCGCCGCATCGCCGGCCATGATCGCCTTCAGCGCGGCGGTGTGGTGATCCCAGCCCTTAAGCAGCACGACATATTCGGGAATCACGAAGGACAGCACCGGGCCGCAGCGCAGCCACATGTTCTCAATGGTCTCGACCAGCAGCGGGATGCTGGACATCGCGTAGATACCGAAATGGAATTTGCGGTGATGTTCGAGATAGCTTTCGAGCTTTCGCGCCTGGATCAGCGACTGCATTTTTGACAACCGCTCCTCGAGCTGGCGAAACGTCGCGGCGTCATGCTTCTGCAGCGCGGCCTCGCGCGCCGCGCGGCCCTCGAGCGCGCAGCGCACCACCGTGAGGTCGGCGAGCTCCTTGCGCGAAAGATTTGGCACGATCGCCGAATTGCGCGGGCCCTGCTGCAGCACGCCCTGCGCCACCAGGCGCGTGACGGCGTCGCGCACCGGCGTGATCGAGGTGCCGAATTGTTCGGCGAGAAACCGCAGCGTCAGCACGGTGCCGGGCTCGAACCGGCCCGCGAGCAGCGCGTCGCGCAACTGCGCATGCGCCAGATCCCACAGCGGTTCGCGTTCGATTCGCTTCAGTGACGTCGTCATCAAACGCTCGCTATCCCAGCGCGCGGTATGGCGCAAATTCCGTTCTCAAGGCGATCGCTTGACCGACCCGTGTTGTTTGTTATAACAAACAACAAAACGGGAGGAAACAACAATGCTCAGACAGGGCTCGATTATTCTGGCGTGCGCGCTGGCTGTATTGGCTACCGCCGCCCAAGCACAAACCTATCCTTCGCGGGACATCACCTTCATCGTGCCCTGGAATGCCGGCGGCTCGAACGACGTGGCGGCGCGCGCGCTGGATCCGATCCTGCGCGAGCACGGCATCAAGATCGTGATCGAGAACGTGGTCGGCGCCACCGGCACGATCGGCATGCGCCGGGTCGCGAGCGCCGCCCCCGACGGCTACACCATCGGCATGGGCACCAGTTCGACGCTCGCGCTGATCGCGCAGGGCAAGACGCCGCTCACCAACGCGCAATTCACCCACATCGCCCGCGTCTCGACCGATCCGTTGATGCTGCTGGTGCCGGCCAAGGCCGAGCAGAAATCGCTCGAAGACTTCATCAAGCTGATGAAGGACAACCCCGACAAGGTGACGATCGGCACGCCAGGCAACTACAACCTCAACCACATTTTTGCGTCGATGACGGCGCGCGCCGCCGGCACCAACTACGTCAACGTGCCCTACACCGGCGGATCGAAGGTGGTCGCCGACCTGCTCGGCGGGCATGTCGCATCCGGCGTGTTAAAGCCATCGGAAACGCTCGGGCAGATCCAGGAAGGCCTGCTCAAGCCGATCGGCATTTTTGCCAACGAACGGCTCGAGATGTTTCCCGACGTGCCGACCTTCAAGGACAAGGGGTACGACGTGTTCCCCTACGGCCCCGTCGTCCAGATGGCCTATGTGGTCGCGCCCGCCGGCCTGCCCGCCGACGTCAAGACAAAGCTGATCACGGCGTTCCGCGCGGCAATTCAGGATCCCCGCTTCAAGGAATTCTCCAAAAAGAACGCGTTCCTGGTCGACGATCTCACGGGAGATGCCCTGACCAAGGAAGTCGACAGCGTCGCCAGTGCGCTCGGCACGGTCGCCGCACAGGTCTTCAAGGACCAGAAAGAATAACTGACGGCATCGCCGCCCTACCCGTTCCCACGACCCCAGAAAAAGGCCATTCGCTTGTCCATCAAGAAAATCACCTGTCACGTCGTCGCGGCCCCGGTCGCGCGGCCCTTCACCTCCTCGCGCGGCTGGCTCTACAAGACCCGCGGCACCTGCCTGGTCGAGATCGAGACCGACGACGGCATTACGGGCTGGGGCGAATGCTACGGGCCCTCTGCCGTCGCAAAAGCCTTCATCGACACCCAGCTTGCGCCGCGCGTCATCGGCCGCGACCCGTTCGACGTCGAGGTGATCTGGGAGGACCTCTATAACCGGATCAAGGATTACGGCCCGAAAGGCATGTCGATCGCCGCCATCAGCGGCATCGACATCGCGCTGTGGGACATCGTCGGAAAATCCTGCAACAAGCCAATTCACAAGCTGATCGGCGGCGCGTTCCGCACGCAAGTCAACGCCTACGCCACCGGGCTCTACTTTACCGACATGGACCGGCTGGTCGACGAGGCCGTCGAGGAAGCCTCCGGCTATGTCGAGAAGGGTTTTAAAGCGATCAAGATGAAGATCGGGCTCGGCTCGATCAAGCGCGACTTCGATCGCGTCGAGGCGGTGCGCGAGGCCATCGGTCCCGACATCAAACTGATGGTCGACGCCAATCATTGCTTCTCGGTCCCCGCCGCGATCCGGCTCGGCCGCAGGCTGGAAGAACTCGACATCGAATGGTTCGAGGAGCCTATTTCGCCCGAGGATATCGACGGCTATGTCGAGGTATCGCGCGCGCTCGACATGGCGGTCGCCGGCGGCGAGAACGAATTCACCCGCTGGGGTTTTCGCGACGCCATCGTGCGCAAGGCCATGGACATCGTGCAGCCGGACGTCTGCGCGGCGGGCGGCATCACCGAATGCAAGAAGATCGCAGCCCTCGCCTCGACCCATGGCGTGGAATGCGTGCCGCATGCCTGGGGCTCCGCGGTCGGGCTCGCCGCCACCATCCATTTCCTGGCCTCGATTCCAGATCAGCCGCCGAGCCTGTTTCCGATGCCGCCGATGCTGGAATTCGAGCAGGAGGAAAACCCGTTCCGCGACCATCTGGCCGTTACGCCGATCAACCAGGTCAAGGGCGTCATCGCGGTGCCGACCGGCGCCGGCCTCGGCATCGAGGTCGATCGCAGCGTGATCGACCGCTATCGCGTCGCCTGAACCAGGGTTTTCCCGCCATGAAGTTCGTCAGCTTCCGGACCAAGGGTTTTGTACGCGCCGGCGTACTGCTCGGGAATGGCGACGGGGCGGATGACCAGGTCGTCGACCTCGCGCATCCGGCGATGCGGGCGGCGCTGCGGGACACCCAGCCGCAGATGCTGGCCCTGATCGATGCCGGCCTCGACGAGGCCATCGCACAGATCACCGCGCACGGACTGGCGAAAGAAGCCACGCTTCCGCTGAACGCCGTCGCGCTGATGGCGCCGCTGCCAAAGCCGCGGCGCATCTTCGGCATCGCGCATAATTACCGCGACGCGCTGGCCGAGCGCGGCATGGCGCCGCCGGACAAGCCTGTGCTGTTCATGAAGGCACAGCATACGATCGTCGGCTGCGGGCAGCCGATCGTGCTGCCGAAAGGTATCGGCGGGGTCACCTATGAAGCTGAACTGGCCACCGTGATCGGCACCCGCGCCGAGAAGGTCAGCAAGGAGCGGGCGCTCGATCACGTCGTGGCCTATGGGTGCTTCAACGACATCAGCGCCAGCGAGATCATCAAGACCGATGGCCACTTCAACCGCGGCAAGAATTTCGCGACGTTCGGGCCGTTCGGGCCGTTTCTCACCTCACGCGACGAAGTGAAAGACCCGCATGCGCTCACGGTGACGCTGAAGGTCGACGGCCGGATGCTGCAATCCGGTTCGACGCGGAACATGCTGTTCGACGTCGCCGATCTCGTCGCCTATCTCTCCACCCTACAGGTGCTCGAACCCGGCGACATCATCGCGACCGGCACGCCGGCCGGCGTGGCTGGACTACACAAGCCGCCGGCGTGGCTCCAGCCAGGCTCGACCGTCGAGGTCGAGGTCGAAGGTCTCGGCCGCCTGCACAATCCGATCATCGAAGGACCCGCGCCAGATGCCTGACAAGCCGATCGTTCTGTTGACCAATGCGATGCATCCCGACGGCGAAGCGATCCTCGCGCCGCACGTCAAGATGATCGTGCCGCCGGACGCGAAGGCCGAAACCCTGCGCGAATGGGCCAAGGAGGCCGACGGCATCATCGTGCGCGCCAAACTGCCCGACGATATCGTGGACCATGCGCCGCGCCTGAAGGGCATGGTGCGGCACGGCGTCGGCCTCGACTTCATCCCGGTTGCCTCCGCGACTGCGCGCGGCATCGCAGTCGCCAACCTGCCGGGCAGCAACACCAACGCTGTCGCCGAATATGTCATGTCTGCGCTGATGCACCTGCGCCGGCCCCTCTACCGCTTGGATAGCGATTTGCGCAGCAAGGGCTGGAATGCGGCGCGCCCGGCAGCAGACGGCTTTACCGAGCTCAGCACGACCACGCTCGGCATCCTCGGCGTGGGCACCATCGGCCGCCGCGTCGCTGATATCGCGCGCGACGGTTTTGGGATGAAGGTGCTCGGCACCTCCCGCCGCAAGGGCGCGCTGCCCACCGGCGTGGAGGAAGTCTCACTCGAGGATTTGTTCGCCCGCAGCGACGCGATCGCGGTGTGCTGCGCGCTGACCGACGAGACCCGCGGCATGGTCAGCCACGCGCTGATCGCGCGGATGCGATCCCACGCCGTGCTGGTCAACGTCTCGCGCGGCGCCGTGATCGAGACGCCTGCCCTCGTTGAAGCGCTGAAGGCGCACAAGATTGGTGGCGCGGCGCTCGATGTGTTCGACGTGCAACCCCTGCCCGCGAATGACGCCCTGTTCGATTGTCCGAACCTCTTGCTGACGCCGCATACCGCCGGGATCACCGCCACCAGCGGCCGCGCGATGGCGGTGGGCTCGGCCGAGGAAATGCTTCGTATCCTGCGCGGCGAGCAGCCGCTCAATCTCGTCAATCCCGCCTACAAGGCAGCATGAGGTCCCACCATGCGTATTACATCGATCAAGGCCGTCCCGATTTCCTACCGCGTGCCGGAAGGCCAGAACGTCCGGCTCGGCATCGGCCGCGCCGTCAAGCGCGACGCGGTGCTGGTGAAAGTCTCCACCGATGAGGGCCTGACCGGATGGGGCGAAGCACATCACGGCCGCTGCCCGGGCGCGATCGCCAAGCTGATCGACACCACGATCTCGGAACTCGTCGTCGGCATGGATGCGATCGATGTCGTCGGTGTCTGGCAGCGCGTCTACCAGATGCAGCTGGCGAGCCACGGCATGGGATATGCCGCCGCGATGGCGCTGAGTGGCCTCGATCTGGCCCTCTGGGACATCCGCGCCAAGGCCGTCGGCTGGCCGCTCTACAAATTGCTTGGCGGCGCTTCGAAACCGATCAAGGCGTATGCGGGCGGCATCTCGCTCGGCTACCAGCCACCAGCATCGCTGGCGCAGGAAGCGCTCGGCTACGTCGCGCAGGGCTATCGCGCGGTCAAGCTACGTGTCGGCGACAATCCGCGTGACGACGTCGCCCGCGCTACCGCCGTCCGCGAGGCCGTCGGCGACGACATCGAGATCCTGGTCGACGCCAACACCGGCTACACCGTCGACGACGTGCGCCGCGTGATGCCGGCCTATGAAGAATTGCAGATCGGCTGGCTGGAAGAGCCGTTCCCGGCGCAGGACTACCGCTCGTACATGACGGCCGCCTCGCTCGGCACCACACCGCTGGCGGCCGGCGAGAATCATTACACGCGGTTCGAGTTCACCCGCTTGATCGAGGACGGTGCGGTGAGCTTTGTGCAGCCGGACCTGTCCAAGACCGGCGGCGTCACCGAAGCGATGCGGATTGCCGGCATGGCCTATGCGTGGAAGCTCTCCTACAACCCGCACACCTCGGCGACCGGCATCAACATGGCCGCGACCATCAACACGCTCGCGGCCGTCGACCTGCCCGGCTATTTCGAGGGCGACGTCGCCAAACACAATCCGTTCCGCGACGAGGTCGGCGGCATTCCCTACAAGCTCGACAAACACGGCTGCGTGAAGCCGTCGGAAACGCCGGGCCTCGGCGTCAAGATCAATGAGGACTTCATCAACGCCCATCCACTGATCGAGGGACCCTGCTATGTCTGACACGCCGCAGGCTGAAGGTTTATCGAGCGCACACCGTTTCGTTCACTTCGCCTGCCGTGCGCTCCTCGCTCTCCTCGTTGGCGGCAGTGCGGCATCGGCGCAGACCGCAGCGCCGCCGGCCGATTCGGACAATTACCCGAGCCGGACCATCCGCTACGTCGTGCCCTACCCGCCCGGCGGCTTCAACGACACGTTGGCGCGGATCGTTTCGCAAAAGCTCAGCGAGGCCTGGAACGTTCCGGTCGTGGTCGAGAACCGGCCGGGCGGCGGCACGCTGATCGGCAGCGAAGCCGTCGCCAAGGCCGCGCCCGACGGCTATACCCTGCTCGGCGTGGCGTTTCCCTTCGGCGCCAATCCCAGCATCTACAAGAACCTGCCATACGACACGGTGAAGGATTTCACGCCGCTGATTCTTGCCGGGCAGACGCAAAATCTTCTGGTGATCAAGCCCTCGCTGCCGATCAATACCGTGAAGGAGTTGATCGACTACGCCAGAAAGAATCCCGGCAAGGTCAGTTACGGCTCCACCGGCATCGGCTCGTCCAACCATCTGTCGATGGAATTGTTCAAGAGCATGGCCGGGATCGACCTCGTCCACGTGCCTTATAAAGGCAGCGCGCCGATGGTGAACGACATGCTCGGTGGGCACATCGATATCGCTTTCGACAACACGCCGAATGTGCTGCCGCAGGTCAACGGCGAAAAGTTGCGCGCGCTCGGCGTCAGCAGTAAGGCGCGCTCACAGCTCGCGGCCAACGTGCCGACGGTGTCGGAAGCCGGCGTGCCCGGCTACGAGGTCACGGTGTGGTTCGGCATCGTCGGGCCCGCGGGCATGCGGCCGGAAGTCGTGCAGAAGCTGAACGCCGAGTTGAATGCGATCTTCAAGATGGACGATGTGAAGAAGCGATTTGTCGACCAGGGCGTCGACCACGTCGGCGGCACGCCGGCCCGGTTCGCCGAGCATATCCGCGCCGAGATCGGGAAATGGGCCAAGGTCGTGAAGGACGCCAACATTCAGCCGGAGTGACGGTGCGGTAGGGCCTGTAGATTCCATGGGGCGGTGAGCGTGGCCTTTCCGATAGGTTTGGGTTTGCACA
>CADEDX010000194.1:0-8734 GCA_902826195.1 uncultured Bradyrhizobium sp.
CCCCGTTCCGATTCAATCGGAACGGAAAAGGCTCTAGCATCGATGGGGCGCGCGACGGTCTAGCGCGAGGCGGCCCGATCCAGCTTGTTCTTGGCGGCCAGCAGCGCAGAACGGACGACCGGGCTGGTCTCCGCTGCCAGGCGCGTCTCGATGGCCTGTGTCACCGCGCCGGTACGGACGCTGCCGAGCGCGTCGGCCGCGAAGTAGCGGACGTCGTCATCGCTGTCGGAAAGCGCCGTCAGCAGCGCCGTCTCGGCCTCGGCCGGCGCAATGACGCCCAGCGCCAGCGCGGCCTCCTTGCGCACGCGCGCGCTTTGATCTTTCAGGGCGGAAACGAGCGGCGCTATCGAATTCTTCTCCTTGAGTACCCGCAGTCCCTTGCAAGCCAGCACTTTCTGCTCCTCGGAGGCGCCGTTGTCCGCCAGCCTCCGCTCCAGCACCGGAACGGCGTCAAGGGCGCGCAGCGCGCTCTCGACCGCCGCAAAAATGCCCTCGTCCCTGCTATCGAACTGCTTGATGAGGGTGTCGATGGCTTTGGGGTCCTTCGATTCGCCAAGAGCCTTGGCGGCCTTGATGCGCTCGGCGCGGGAGGCTGCGGGATCGTTCAACGTGGCCATTGGATTGCCCTTGTTGGCGCCAGCCCAGCCCGTGCCCGGCGCGAGCACGAGCGCACAAGCAAGCGCGGAGTGGATCAGACAGCATGTGAGTTGTCGTCGAAGCCGTCGAGTTTCCATGTGCTTCACCTTCCAGTTGATGTCCGCGAGTCCAGCCCCGACATCGGGGATGGCTCTCGCCGTTACCTGGACTTATGCCTGGACTTAGTTGTCATTGAAGCCGTCGGTCTTCCACAACTGCTTTTTGCTTCCCGGCTCCCTGTTGATGTCCTCGAGGTCTGACTTGATCTGGTTGATGCTCTGACCTTCAGTGACACCGTCCAGCATCGTCAGCACGTCGGTGGTTCCGGTACTCCAGGACAGCGTGCCGGTCGATACGACGAGGTCGAGGTTCTTGCTGTCCTTGCCGGGAGCGCGGCGCAGGTCGTCCACATAGTAGTTTGTGGTGCACCCGTCGAACAGCATGATCTGGTAGTCCTTGGTCATCGTCGTCTTCTGCAGATCCGTCTGGCCTTTGTTCAGCGCGACGTGACCAGCCTCGTGAGGCTTTCCGATGACGAAGTTCCCCTTGGCCGAGTTGATGGGGTCAAAATCGGGCCCGGAGCCGTAGCGGCCATGGCCGCTGTAGATCACCATCTCCGACTCGCCCATGGCCTTGGCGAACCTGTCTTTCGCCTGCGGCGTGTCCGGCGTGATCAGTTTCACCACCGAGGTGACGTCCTTTCCATCGTGTTTGAAGGTCTTGGTGAAGTACTGAACCCCGTCTGCCTTGGCGGCGGCCGGGTCAATGCCGGCGGCCTTGAACCGATCTCCCATGGCCTTGTCGGTGGCGGCCGTGTTCGGGTCCAGTTCCGTGTAGCCTCGCTTCGACAAGCCCTCGATGACTTCCTTGGTTTGGTCCTTGTGCGAGTTACCCTCATCGAAGCCGACACCAATGGTGGTGTTGAGCTTCCCATCGGCAAACAGCTTGCCGTATTCGGGGAACTTGGTGGACGCGATGCTGAGCTGCTCCATGGTCTGCTTGTCGAGACGTCCGGTATCCTTCAGGCAATGGTCGGTCTGGAACTTCTTCAGCGCCTTAACCGTCTCGTCGCCGAACTTTCCGTCCGCGCCGTACTTGGGCAGCTTGTAACCGGCCGTCTGCAGGGCTTCCTGCATCTTGCCGACGTCCGTACCTTTCGCGCCCTTGGCGATTTCCTTCTTTCCGGACGCCACATCGCGCAATGCCGGGTCGACAAAGGCACGGGCTTTCTGCTGCGCGGTGGGCGATGCGCAGGCCTGCTGATGCGTCTGTGCCGGGGTCGGCGGCCGGCGCGCCAGCATGATGGGCGCCGACGTAGACGAACCCTGTGACTGCTGTGAATTAGTGTTTGAGATGATCGAACGGTCGACCGCCGCGTTGAAATCCTGCGCCTGCTTCGGCGCAGTGGCTCCGGAATTGCTGGGCGGAGGTGGTGCATTCCTGACTGTTTCCGTCGAACCGATGCTCATAGCGTGTCACCTTTCAAGGCTATCTCTGTGTCTGACCTCCAATCGTCGATTGCTGCCTGAGAAGCTGTGACGGACGTCACTTCAGCCAGCAAAAAGCCCGGTCCGCGCAGACGCGCCGCGGCAATGTGAAATGTGAGGTGAGTAACGGTGGCGAAGAAAGGTCGCGCTGCTCGGATACGTCAGAAGAGTTACCCCATCTGAACCTCTGCGACGGCGCCGAGACAAACCAAGGCGGGCGAAGCTGCGGCGCCCCCGGGGAGGCTGGCGGCATTGAATCGGAACCGGGCGGATTGACCGGCCGGGGCCGGCGGCGCCAATATTCAGTCCGCTTTCCGGTGACGGTCCTTTGTGACGTGTCTCACAGTTCTTCCGGGGCGACGGGTCTACGGTGTGGACATCAAGCCTGAGAATGAATTGGGGTCCAAAATGACCGGGATGATTTCTTCCTTCACGAATTGGTTCTCCTCGTCACCGTCGACGTTTGTGCTCGAGAGCACCGCCGGCTTCCATCGCGGCGTGCGCATCGAGCTGGAACCGGGCGATATCCGTATCGGCTCCACGCCTGGCGCCGACATCGTCCTGCGGGACGCCGGTATCGCGGCTGAGCATGCCGTCCTGCGGGTCGGCCGCCGCACCATTGATCTTCACGCGATCGGCGGCGACGTCCGCGTAGGAGAAAATGTCATCGCGAATGGCTTTGGCTGCGCGCTGCAGGCGCCGATCGATCTGACGATCGGAGAGGCGCGGCTGCGGATCTCCATGGAGCGCAATCAGGCTGCCGCACAGGCCCCGGCTGGCGTTGCCCCCGCCAAGCCGCGCATCTCCAAGGCCATCATGATCGCCGGTGCACTGCTGCTGGCGGTTCCGGCGCTTGGGTTGGCTGCCATGCGCCCGGCCGCAAAGGCGAATGACCTGACCAGCGTCTCTCGGGTCGAGACACAGGTACAGGCTCAGGGCAACGACAATTCGGCCCTGGCCGCCGCATCGAAGCTCATGGCCGATCTCCCCGCGGCCGACCGGAAGTTTATCGAGCATTGCTTATCGGCGCGAACCGGGATTTCGGTGCGCGAGGCGATTGCAGAGCTCAATGGCTGCGACCGCCAGCCGTCACCGAACCTCGCCGCCGCGCTCAACGGAACCGCGCCGAAGGAAGCCGCGCCCAACGCGCTCAACGCTGAAGAAGCCGGACGCAAGCTCACCGAGCGTTTTGCTGCGTCGGGCCTCTCCGGTCTTCGGGTCAGCGCCGCGGGTGGACAGGTCACCGTCACCGGCAGCATCACGAAGCAACAGACCGGCGCCTGGACGGAAGCGCAACAATGGTTCGATGAGGCGTATCGCGGACGGCTGGTTCTCGTCGCAAACGTGAGCCCGACCGAGGCCAAAAAGCCGGCGCCGGTGCTCAACGTGCAGGCCGTGTGGTTCGGTGAGCGCCCCTACGTCCTTACGGCCGAGGGCAACCGATATTACAAGGGTGCCTTCCTCGACAATGGCTGGATGATCAAGGATATTGTCGAAGGCCGCATCCTGCTTGCCAAGGACGGCGAGACCCTGGCGCTGGTCTATCGTCAGTAAAGTACGCGCGGAAAGGACAGATTGTCAGGGATGGACAACCGTCGCATAGAGCGTACGCAGCTCGACCGGCCTGAATCGCTTGCACCGGATGGTGTCGGCGGCCCTGCCAATGACAGGGCCGTCGATCGCCCGGAGTTCGCGCGCCAGATCGCCGCCGCGATCCACGAGCGCAAGGGTACGGTCGGCGAAGCAGTTCTTCGTGAGCTTGTCACCGACTTCGTCAGGCCAATCGTTTCCGATCCCCAGATCCTGTCGACGGATCGCGCGATTGCGATACTCGAGCAACTGCTGACCACGGTTCTGCCGCAGCTCAAGGAGAGCGAAGAATTTAACAGCCTGGCAAAGTCGGTGTTGGGTGAAGAGATCGAGCAGCGCCGCAATTTGCGCGCGCGCAGCCTTGAGGATACCCCGACGTGACGCCAGGACGCGACCAGACGGTGGAATTGCTGCACGCGCTCGGCCATCTATATGCGCGCCACAGCCAGCCCAAGCGTGGGCTCGTCCTGCTGCTGATCGCCGCCCGCCTTGCGCCCAACGACGAGGGAGTGCTGCGCACGCTTGCGGACGCCTTCTTGCGCAGCCGCTCGCCGCAGGCCGCCGCGGAGGTCATCGATCGGCTGCAGGCGCTCGGTGGCGCGAACCAGCCCATGCTCGATCTGCTGCGCAGTCGCGCGCTATGGCTCGGCGGCAATGAAAGCGAAGCGAAACGCATTTTTCGCAAATTCCTCGAACATCGCGAACGGTCCTCGTCATGATCAACAGGTTGGCACGCGCGCTCGTCTATTTGTCCGGCCGCACCGATCTCATCGTGGCGATCCTGATGCTGGTCGCTATCATGATGATCATCATTCCGCTGCCCACCTGGCTGGTGGATGGCCTCATTGCCATCAATATCTCCATCAGCATGCTCATTCTGCTGGTCGTCTTCTATATCGGGCGGCCGGTCGAGTTCTCGTCATTCCCGTCGGTCATCCTGATCGCCACATTGTTCCGGCTCGCGATCACCATCACCACGTCGCGCCTCATCCTGCTTCAGGCCGACGCCGGCGAGATCGTCAGCGCATTCGGAAACTTCGTGATCGGCGGCGACGTTGCCGTCGGCCTGGTCGTCTTCCTGATCATCACGATCGCGCAATTCGTTGTCATCACCAAGGGTGGCGAGCGCGTCGCCGAGGTCGCCGCCCGATTCAGCCTCGACGCCATGCCGGGCAAGCAGATGGCGATCGACAACGACATGCGCTCCGGGGACATCGATCAGGCCGAGGCCAATCGGCTCCGCCGCGGGCTCGAGCGCGAGAGCCATTTGTTCGGCGCCATGGACGGCGCGATGAAATTCGTCAAAGGCGACGCCATCGCCAGCATCCTCGTCATCCTCGTCAATCTGATCGGCGGCATGATCGTCGGCAGCCTGAAACACGGCATGACGATCGGAACCGCCGCCGAGACCTATGCACTGCTCTCCGTCGGCGACGGGCTGGTCGCGCAAATTCCCTCGCTTTTCGTTTCGGTCGCCGCCGGCGTGCTGGTGACGCGGGTGTCGTCGGACAGCGACATGGGCACCGAAATAGCCGGGCAGTTGTTTGTGGAGCCGCGTGCGCTGGTGATGGGCTCGGTGATCCTGGTTGGAATGGCGTTCGTTCCAGGCTTCCCGGCGGTGGCCTTTCTGATTCTCGCGGCGATCCTGGGCGTGTCCGGGTACGTGATCGGACGCCGGCGGGCGGCTCTAGAGGTGGCGGCGCGCAACGCGCCGGTGAAGCGAGCGGCAGGAGCGGCGGGAGCCGCAGGCACGGCCGCCCAACCGGCGCAGGTCGGCTCGACTGCTCAAGAATCGGCAAGTCTGGCAGGCCCGCCGGCATCGGATGCCGCCATTGTCGTTTGGGTCAGCAGCGAGCTTGCATCGGCCGTACCGCCGGAAGGCTTTGCCGAGTTGACGACGAAAGCGCGCGCGGAGTTGCTCTCCGATCTCGGTATCGAGATCCCGTCGATCGCGCTTGATGTCGACCCAACGCTCGCGCAGGATCGCTTCCGCATCGACCTCGAGGGAACGCCGGTCATCGAAGGCACGATCCCGCCGCAGGGGTTGCTCGTTGACGACGAGCCGGCTCACCTCGAACTGCTCGAAATCCCTTACCGCCAGGAGGTGCCGCTCATCAACTATCGCCCTGCGCTTTGGGTCGAGCGCTCCAATGCGGAAACCCTGGTGCAGGCTGGCGTCGCCTTTGCGCTGCCGGCCCAGATTCTGGCCCGGTGCCTGATACAGATGTTGTACCGGCGGGCCGGCAGCTTTGTCGGCATTCAGGAGACGCGGAAGCTCCTCACCAAGATCCAGTCGAACTATGCCGATCTGGTGAAGGAGGCTGAAAAGATCGCACCCCTGCAGAAGCTGGCAGAAATCCTGCGGCGTCTGGTCGATGAAAACGTACCCGTCCGCAACATGCGCGCCATTCTCGAGGCCGTGGTCGAATGGGGACAACGCGAACAGAACGTGGTGCTGCTGGTGGAATATGTGCGCGTCGCCCTTGGCCGCCAGATCTGCTTCCGGTGCGCCGACCGCGACCGGGTTATCGCAGCCTATATGCTCGAGCGCTCGGTCGAGGACATGCTTCGCTCCGCCCAGCGTCAGACCTCGGCCGGGACATACATGAACCTGACGGAGGAGGCGGTCCAACCGTTGATTGATGAAATCGCCCGAGCCTTGGCGGAAGCGGCTCCGGGCACCAATCCCGTCGTGCTCACCGCGATGGATGTCCGGCGGGTCACACGGCACTTGCTGACGCGCAGCAATATCTACGTGCCGGTCATGTCCTATCAGGAGCTGGCGCCTGAATTTAACGTGCAGCCCCTGGGCTCCCTGACCAAGGGCAACCAGGAAAAGGAGGGGCTCGACGGCATCTCCCAATCCACGGAACGGTTGAAACTGGGGGCCGGGGCGGGTTGAAGCACTTCAGACTTTGCGCCTCCCGCTGGCCGGCGCAAAGCAAGTCGGGACCTTCCGGCAGACCCCAATGTGACGTGTCCTGTGACATGTGCCGGTATGAGGCAAGCCGCGGGGCGGGCTTGTGTGATTGTTTTGTGTGACTGTGGCCAAACAGCACCAAGAACAGTTTTTCGCCCTTACATTGCTGCTTCGGCGTTTGAGATCGCCTTAACTTGCCGTAAAACGCGGCATCAGTTTCGTCGGCATGATTGCTATCAATTGGTGTTTGATTAGGCCCGGTAAGGGCCGTTGAGGGAGCGGACCTGGTGACATCGTATATTAGGGCCGCATGGAAGCTGAAGGCGGGCGCAGTCCTGCTTGCCATTCTGTTTGTGCAACCAGCTGCAAGCCAGACGTCGACAAGCCCTTCCTCGTCTCGACAATCGATCGAGCTGATGGTGGGCCAGGTGCGCCTGCTGCAACTCGATGAGGCAGCCGAATCGGTCTACATGGGCGATACGACGATCGCCGACCTGCGCGTCGTCGCGCCGGATGTCGTCTACGTGTACGGCAGGAAGATCGGCAGCACGAATCTGATCGCGATCTCGGCGGAACACAAGATGCGCGCCAATGTGGCGTTTCGCGTCGTCGCCGACTCTGGCTCCGCCAACGGTGCAATCCGCGACCTTCAGCCGACGACTCACACCAAGATCAGGCTGTTCGGCAATCGGGTGGCGGCAACCGGACGCACGGGCTCTGTGGAGGAAGCGGTCGACGCGCAGAACACCGCAGACACTTACTCTCCGCCGGAACAGCCGCCGATCAACAACACCACAATCAGCGGCTCGCAACAGATCAATATCCGGGTGCGCTTTGCCGAGGTGTCGCGCGATGACGTCCAGCGATTGGGTATCGGGCCAGGTGGCGGTGGCATTTCGTTTGGCGGCAGCGGTAGCGAGGTGGATGCCCTCGTCGGAGCCATGCAACGCAACGGGATGATGACCATCCTGGCCGAGCCGAACCTGACGGCGTCGAGCGGGCGGTCCGCGAGCTTCCTGGCGGGAGGCGAGATTCCGATCCCGACCCCTGGAAATCAGGCAGGGCAGATCACTGTCACGTACAAGCCGTTTGGCGTCTCGCTCGAGTTCACGCCGACCCTGATCAGGACAAATCGAATCGCCCTGCGGGTGAAACCGGAAGTGAGCTCGCTGTCGCGGGTAGGGGCCGTCAAATCGAACGGCATCGATCTCCCGAGCCTGATGGTCCGGCGGGCCGACACGACGGTGGAAGTAGCGAGCGGCCAGACGTTCGCCATCGCGGGGCTGTTCCAGCGGCAGATGTCGCTGGATTTCGACAGAAACCCCGAACTTGCCGACCTTCCGATTCTCGGCGGATTGTTTCGCTCTGCCCGATACCGTCGCGACGAGACCGAACTCGTGATTCTCATCACGCCAATGCTCGTCAAGCCCGTGCGCGACCGTGTCCTCGCTACCCCTCTCGACAGGCCCGCACCACCGCTGCCGCCCGGACCGGCGCTCGTTAAGGCCAAGCCGTTGCCTGAGCAAAATTCCGGCTTTGTGTTCAAATGATTGATCGAGGGTGCACGATGCTGCGTAAGTCTGCCGTCTACCTAAGCCTCGCCGTAGCGGCGTCGGCCCTCGCCGGCTGTGCGGCGGCGCCGCCCTATCCGGAGCCGACCGTCTACTGGGGTACCTTCCCGCAGCAGCCGCCCGACTATTCGCCGGATTACGCCTCCGTGCCCGTGGTCGACCACAGGGGACGCACACGCTATGTGCTGGTCCCGAGAGCTTGCCTCACCGCGGACGCGACCGAGCCGCCGTTCCTGGGACCGCATTTGCCGCCGGGCTGTGCCAACGCGCACAACCTTCAGCGTATGGCCGAGCGCCAGGGTGACCTGGTTCGCGGTCGTCCGCTCGGCGCCGCGCCCGCGGCTCCGACGGCGCGGGCGGCGCAGGAATACATTTATGGCGCCAAGGGCACCCTGGGCGGCGGCCTTCCGCGTTCGCCGGTCACCCAAGTGCAGGGCGCCGGGCCTGAAAGCGGTACGGAGAAGCCCGCCGGGGCGAGGTGAGCGTGTTGCGCCGGCTTGTGGTAGGGTAGCCGGGATCACCTCTATTTT
>CADEDX010000194.1:8744-10707 GCA_902826195.1 uncultured Bradyrhizobium sp.
GGTGCAGTGCACTGTTTTTGCCCCGCATTGGTACCAAGGACAGGGCGATGAGCATCCTGTTTCGTCTCACATCCTGTGCGGTGCCGATCTTCCTTGGTTTTGTGCTCGCCGGGTGCGCGGGCCAGGCTTTGCTGGACGCAGCGGCCAGTACCGAGAAGTCGGATCAGGACGGGCTGACGCGTGTTGCCTCTGATGTCGAAGCCCAGGGACAGATAACAGCAGCGCTGCCGATCTATGAGCGAGCGGCGGCCGCATCGAGCGGCGATGCCGGGGCGCAGGTGCGTCTCGGCGACGCCTATACGCGCGCCGGCAAGACTGATCAGGCGATCCAGGCCTACCGGGCCGCGCTCGCCTTGGCGCCTGACAATCCCGATGCGTTGCTCGGATTAGGTTCGGCCCAGCTCAAGGCCGGCGATGCCGAAGCTGCCGTCACGCCGCTGGCGAAAGTTGCCCCGATCATCAAGACGATGGCGGCCTATAACCGGTTAGGCCTCGCGCAGACGCTGACGGGCCAGTTCGCCCAGGCGCACGAATCATTCGACGCTGCGAGCGCTCTCGCCCCTGACGACCTCGATATCCGCACCAATCTCGCCCTCGCCGCTGCGCTCGAGGGGCAGGAAACCAAGGCGATCGACGTCGCGCGCTCCGTCGTCACCTCGCCGGGGGCGCAGGCACGACATCGGCGGAATCTGATGATTGTGTACGGCCTGCTCGGGCTGGTCGACGAAGGGCGTGCCGCAGCGCCCAAGGGATTGTCGACAAACGAAGCAAAGAAATTGCTCGCGCGCGCGATGGCGATCCGCGCCATCAGCGATGCCAAGGCGCGCGCCAAGGCCCTCGGCACGATCATCAGTTGACCGGTGCGCCGGCACCAAACGCGTCCCAGCCGGAGCCACTATTCCCGATAAGCGGGAACCGGACTTCGCAAGAGATCCTGCTCCGGCATCGATTGTGAGCGTGATGAAAGTCACCACCGTCACATCCAGCCAAGTGTAATCGCAGTAGCCAGGAAGCGAAATCGCCGTCGGAATCGTCGCCGACGCTGTCCTCATCCAGGGACGGCTCGACGAAAACCTGCCGGTTGTTGTCGCACCGCGCCCGGGGCCCACCTGGCGCTTGACATCGACCGGATCAAATGGTCGCCATGCGTCGGAATTCATGGTCGCCTTCACCGGAATGCGCCTTCATGGTGAGGTTTTGGCCGTCTTGGAAGCTAATACTGCATGGCAACACGGGTTGAAATCAAAGGCGATCGCATTTCTTTGCTCCAGATTGTGGTGGGATTTCTTCCGCTCGCTTTCGGATACTTTTTGTCTGTTCTGTTTCAGAGCATAGATCCGCTCGTCGCCGATGATCTGACGTCCGATCTGGCGCTCGGTAAGGGCTCGCTGGGGATGCTGACTGCGGCATTTCCGTTGGCTTTCGCGCTCTGCCTGCTGCCGTCCGGCATCGCGATCGATCGATTTGGGCCGCGTGCCGGCCAGTCCGTGATGATGGGGGGGACGGCCTTCGGCGCACTCATCGGCAGCGGGTCCACAGGACCCTTCAGCCTCATGAACGGCCGCGCGCTGCCCGGGGCGGGCGCCGCCCCGGCGCCCCCCCCGACGGCGGCACCCCGAACTACATGTCCCCGGAGCGGCTGCGCAACGGCGGCGCGAGCGCCGACGACGACGTCTACGCGCTCGCGCTGACGCTTTGGGAGATGTGGACGTGTCGCGTGCCGGAGCCCGGCTACAAGCCGCGCGCGAAGACGATGCGGCAGCAGATCATGTTCGACGTGCCGAGCGGTTTGTCGGTCGACGAGGTGAAGCAGGTCTTCCGCGGCCTCACCGACGATCCGTCGATGCGACCGCAGGCGAAGCACATGCGCTTCTTCAACCCGTCGCAGCTCACGACGAGCCCCATCCAAGTCCCGCGCGAGCGCCTCGATCCGGGGCCGCCGCCCGGCCGCGCCCAGACGAGC
>CADEDX010000195.1 GCA_902826195.1 uncultured Bradyrhizobium sp.
GCATGGTAGGGGTGTGCGTGCGGCAGGCCGGCGCGCCTCAACGCGTTCAAGCTGTTGCCCGGCTGCGCCCTTCGGCCGCCGATGCCGCGCTCTTCCTGGCCGATTTGCGCCTCGAGGATGAGGCAGGCGCCGAGGTCGCGACGATCACCGGACTGCAGCTCCGGCCGGTCGATATGCACACGCTCGCGCGCGCACTCTCGTTTCCGGGTATTGCGAGCAGGTCGTATGCCGTCGGCTGGGAGGCGATTGCGCGTCCGGCTGCCGCGGCCGAACTCTCCGCCTCGGGAAGCTATGTTTTCGTCGGCGGCGACGACGGGCTTGCCGAGGCGATGGCCCGCGTTCTTCGCGACGCAGGCGCCCGGTGCAAGGCCCTGTCAAACTCCGAGTTCGCGTCGCTCTCTGAGCCTGACCTCGCGGCGCTACTGCGCGGTGCGGACGGTGCCCCGCTCGCTTGGGTCGTCGATTGCGGCGCCATCAATAAGGCTGCAGCGTTGGGCCCTGAAGCTGATGCGCGGATGAACTACCTTCGCCTTCTGCGCCTCGCCCGCGCGCTGGCCGAGGTCGCGCCGCGCGCGGGCCTTTGCGTCGTGACGCGCGGTGCGCAAGCCGCAGCGCCGGGTGAGGCTCCCTCGCTCGCGCAGGCGCCGCTCCTCGGCCTTGCCCGCGCGACAGCGGCCGAGCGGGGTGGCGACGCACCTGCCATTCGTATCGACCTCGATCCAAGAGTCCGGTCGGATGCGCGCCTTATTGTGCTTGCCCTTTTGGATCTATCGCGCACCGAGCCCGAGCTCGCTGTGCGCAATGGCGAGCTATTTGCCGCGCGCCTTGCGAGCGCGGACGGAACTGCCGCTCAGCTCCCGTCTGGAATGCGCGAGGTCCTGCGCTTTGCCAGCCGAGGTGATCTCGGAGAGTTGCGTCTGGTTCGCGAAAAGCGCCGGGCTCCCCGCCGCGGCGAGGTCGAAATCGAGGTCAGGGCCGCCGGCATCAACTTTCGCGATGTCCTCAATACCCTGGGGATGGTCCCGGGTGCCCGCGACGAACTTGGCGCAGAGTGCAGTGGCGTGGTGGTTGCGATCGGGGACGAGGTGAGCGGACTTCTGCCAGGCGACGAGGTTGTTGCGTTGGCGGAGGATTCGTTCGCCAGCCATGTCACCACAGCTGCCGGTATGGTGCTGCATAAGCCGGGCGGTATTTCCTTCGCCGAGGCGGTAACGGTTCCAAGTGCGTTTTTGACGGCCGCAGTATCACTCATGGACGTTGCCAAGCTCCGCGCTGGTCAGCGACTCCTGGTCCATGCCGCGGCAGGCGGCGTCGGCTTGGCAGCGGTCCGGCTTGCGCGGCGCCTCGGCGCAGAAGTCATAGGGACGGCAGGCACTCCCGAAAAGCGGGCGCTGGTGCTTGCCGAGGGAGCGGCACACGTCTTCGACTCCCGCTCCGCCTCGTTTGCCGACGATGTGATGCGCGTCACAAGCGGCGTCGGCGTGGATTGCGTGCTCAATTCGCTGGCAGGCGAGCTGATTGCGGCCGGGATGCGCGTGGTCCGTCGCGGCGGGTGCTTCGTCGAAATCGGCAAGCAGGGTATCTGGACCGAGGCGGAGGCGGCGGACCGGACTCCGGGCGTGCGCTATGTTGTGGTCGACCTCGGACAGGAAATCGCCCGCGATGCGGCGCCCGTACGTTGCGTTTTTGAGCGCCTGCTTGCGGACCTCGCGTCCGGCGCGCTTCAGCCGCTGCCGCTGCGCGCCTACGCCCTGAACGATGCGCAGGCGGCCTTCCGTACCATGGCTGCAGGAAGGCACGTGGGCAAGCTGGTGCTGGTACCGCCCAGAGCCGCTGATCTGCAGATCCGCGGCGACGGCACTTACCTTGTGACGGGTGGCCTGGGTGGTATCGGCCTTGCCACCGCCGAATGGCTGGCAAAGCGCGGCGCCGGGCAACTCGTTCTGCTCGGTCGGCGTGGCCCTGGCGAAGCCGATCGCGACGCGCTCGAGAAGATGCGTGCCTCCGGCGTGGAGGTCATCGCACTGGCCTGCGACATCGCCGATCCAGAGGCCGTACGCGCCCTGTGGCGCGACACGCTCGGCTCGTGTCCCCCGTTGCGCGGCATCGTCCATTCGGCTGGCACCCTTGCGGACGCGGTCCTTGGCGAGCAGGACGCAGAACGCTTCGACCGGGTCGCGGCGAGCAAGATCGCCGGTGCGCTGAACCTGCACAGATTCTCGGCAAGGGATCCGCTCGACTTTTTCGCGCTCTACTCCTCCACCTCAGCCTTGCTCGGATCTCCTGGCCAGGCGAACTACGCTGCTGCGAATGCCTTCCTCGACAGCCTCGCGCTCCATCGGCGCGCCATCGGCCTGCCGGCCACGAGTATTGCGTGGGGTGCGTGGGGCGAGGTTGGTATGGCCTCGCGGCTCTCGGACGCTCAGCGTTCCCGCTGGGCTGGTGCCGGCATCGGCTTGCTGGCGCCCTCGGAGGCGTTTCCACGGCTCGAGCGGGCGCTTGTCAGTGAGTCCGCCCACGTCGCGGTCATGGCAATGGATCCGGAGCGTTTCCTGCGCGAGGCCGGCCCGGCAGCGCGCGCACTCATGGCTGGCGTTTCGCCCAAGATCGCGTTTGGCGGAGAGCCCGAGGCAAAGCCGCTCGCAGCACTGCATGCAGCCGCAACGCCAGAGGCACGCAGCGAGTTCGTCCTCGCCTACGTGCGGAGGCAGTTGGCGCATGTATTGGGCTTCAACGAAGCCGCGTTCGACGTTAAGATGCCCTTGTCTGACTTCGGGATGGATTCGCTGATGGCCGTCCAGCTTCGCAATCGCGTCGAGGCGGAACTGCCGCTGAAGGTCTCTCTCGAAAAACTCTTAGGCGGACAGTCCGCGATCGAGCTTGCGGAAGCCCTGGATGGTCAACTTGCGGATTTTGAGGGATCGCCAGATCCTAATCGCGAGGAAATCGTGATATGAGCCTGATCGTTCGAGGAGCAATTTTCTCGAATGGCTGCCACCGCCCGCGCTCGAAATAAAATCTATTTTTGAATGGAATTACGGCCGATTGGGCAAGTCGGTCGTCGAAGTCCATGTCAGAACAAAGCAAAAACAAATTGCGGCGCTGCAAGGCGGGGGGCCAACACGGAGTCGCCACCTTCTCAATACGGAGGCGCCATCTTCTTAATGGCGAATCCCTGCTTCGATTGGGGAGCTATCTATGTCATCGTTTTTCGGGGTGCTCTTGTCGGATCCAGCGTGGATCAAGACGGGGCTCAGGGTGGTTCATTTTTGCGGGCTCGTACTCGGCGTTGGCGCTGCTACGCTCCTGGACCTCATTATCGCCCGCTTCATCTTGATGCGCGGCATCTCCTTTGAGCATGTCTACGTTGTTGATTTTTCGTCCAAGATCGTAGCGATCGGACTGGGTCTTCTTTGGATTTCAGGAGTTGGGCTTTTAATTCACTACGGCGTTTTCGAGCCTGCCAAACTGCAGAACCCCAAGATCTGGGCCAAGATTGCGATCGTGGCTGTGCTCAGCGTCAACGGCCTTCTTGTGCATTATTTTGTGCTGCCCCGTATCCGAAACCAGGTCGGGAAACGTCTACTGGAAGGATTGTCGCCGTCTGATTGTTCACTCGTGCTTCTCACCGGAACGGTGTCTGTCATTTCCTGGTATGTGCCTTTGATACTCGGGGCAGTTCCGCAACTTAACTATGTCGTTCCCGCCGAGATGATTTTGAGCGGTTACGCCCTGCTGCTGATTGCGGTGAACATAGTCATCCATGGTGCGATCGTTTTCTTCGGCGGGTATTCGATTCCGGCCGATTCAGATCAGGGCAGGATTTCAGAACGGAGCAAGATGAACATCTTGCGCGGATCGTTTGCGCTGGCCATCGCATTGATCTGCGTTTCGCTGTTCATGACCGAGACCACCGACTACGGCACGGCGTTTGCGGGGGCGCCGAAGAAATCTGTTGCTGGAGAATCGAAGGCAGCTTTGGAATTCAAAGAAGCAGATCTGGCCTTGTTGCGAGGCGATAGCGACGCCGTTGGTCTGCAGCGTGAGTTGGAGCAATCGCACGTGGGAGCTTCCAGGGACGTAGCGGTGGCTGCTGTCGGTCAGAGCGAAGAAGAAGAAAAAGAAAAAGTCGTTGAGCGAACTGTCCTGGTCAAACCCGACAAGACGACCGAGCAAAAAATGTTGGAGCAAGCTGTGGGTGCGGAAAGCTTTGCCAGTCTTTCCAAAGGACCTCCCAAAGCCAGTCCGCCGCAGTTGAAGGACGGCTTCGTTGGTTTATGGGCTGCCGATGCCCGTGCCTGCGAGTTTCGTCCGGGGACGGGCAGCGATCTTCGGACCGTTATCGGGGAGCGGGGTGCCCGGGCGGGAAGGAACAGTTGCGCATTCAGGGAAAAGAAGCAGGTAGGAAATGCTGAATGGGAGATGAAAGCGTTGTGCGCAGACGGATCGGCGCGCTGGGAATCGACTGTTCGTCTTTCTTTGTCGAAAAATAAATTAAAGTGGTCGGGTCAGCGAGGTACCCAGATCTATACCAAATGCGCATGATGTGGCGCTTCGTAAGCCAATCCGATGAGCGCAGGGCGCGGCGACGCGATAGTTCCAACCAAAGGAGCAGGGGGGCCGCAACTACGCTTGATGCACGGCAGCAATGGCACTGGGAAAGAGCCGGTTGTCCTGCGAACTTTAAGCGTGGGCCAAGGCAAATCTCACCGCTGCGAGCCAATGTTTTGCCGATAGGTGCTTGGCCGCAATCTGCACCACCGTTAGTTTTCCAAAAACGTACTTTGATTAGGCCTCGGAAGTCGGGTGCCCGGTCCTGCGTTAATTCGCCGCAGGCTGAGACGGTTTGTCGCTGGCCGCGCCGCGAAACCGTCCCCCATCAGCGCTATGATTTTCGCTGATTCTGGACAAAGGTGGCGAATGGTCTGGACGGGTTTTGCTGACGGTTTTGCTGCTTGTCTCACGGTCGGGCTTGCAGCGCGTTTTATGCAGGAATGGATTGAGCGCTCGGCATGCATTGCGAGTCTTTCGCCCGCACAGCGTGAAATATTTTGGGGTTTCGAGGCGATTAAAGCGTGATTGGCGCGCATTCCGGAATTTGTCGTCTTAGAATGAACCCATCGGGGAATGCAGCAGTAAAACCCTGCGTCATCGCTTGGAAGTGTGGGCACGTGCGTCCCTCACGCTCCAACCCGGCACAGGCACGACGAGCAGTCCGCGCAAGGCGGCACCGCTGCGTCATTACCATTTTCAACAGACAGGCGGAAACGCGCTCGACGCGGGCTATCTCGATTTTGGCCCTCCGGGTACCGGAAACCAGAAAGCCTGCGGTCCGATGTTGAGGAGGGCGAGGAAGCAAATCAAGCAGCTTTTAGGGCCTGCCGTTCGCCAGTACCGCTCCGGTGGACACGAGCCGATGCCGGCGCACTGGGGATTGACCGTAACGCCGTCAGGTCACCTTGCCTGCGATAGTGTCAGCCTGGCGTCTCTGCGTGAGACTTGGGGTTCTCCGCTACATGTCGTGCTTGCCCGGCGACTGCGGGAGAATGCGTCGGAGTTTCTCGCTGTCAACGGGGTGGGCCGCACGCGGGCAGAAGTCTACTATTCCTACAAGAGCAATCCTGTCCCCGGCGTGCTTCAATTGTTGCACGGCCTTGGTGTCGGAGCGGAGGTCATTTCCGAGTATGAACTCTGGCTGGCTCTAAAACTTGGTGTACCGGCCAATCGCATCGTTTTCAACGGGCCCGCGAAATCGACCGCCGCCATTCACGATGCGGTTGCACGGGATCTGCTTCTGCTCAACGTCAACCACCGGGAGGAGATTGATGTCGTAGCTGCGGCCGCCCGCGCGCTGGGCAAACGCCCTCGTATCGGCATACGCGTCGCCGCTTCCGCAGGATGGAGCGGACAATTCGGGCTGTCCATCGGACAAGGTGAGGCGTTTACTGCCATCAAGCAAGTGCATGAGAGTGGCGTATTGCAGCTCACCGCCATCCACTGCCATGTGGGCGGCATGCTGCGTAGCGCGCAACAGGTGCTTGGATATGTCGGCGAGGTGTTGGCACTTGCCGATCGGGTGAGAAGCGACCTGGGCGTCGAATTGGCCATTCTAGATTTCGGAGGCAGCTTGGCGACGCCAACCGTGGCCGGGATATCCGAGTTCGATCGAAGGCTTTCCATCGCATTCCAAGCGCCCATTCCGGCGCCCGTACCCGACGCCACCATCAGCATTCGCGAGTATGTAAGGTGTGTCGTCGAGAAGGTGGAAACCCATTACGCTGCGACGGCCAAGCAATGTCCCAGGATTTTCTTCGAGCCAGGGCGCGCGATGACCGGTAACGCTCAGGTTCTGATCACAAGCGTATTGTCGCTCAACGCGAGCGACCCCAAGCCCGGCTGGGCCATTCTCGACGCGGGGATCAATCTCGCCGAATCGGCGCGATCCGAGTTTCACCACATCCTTCCTGCATCGCGGATGCACGCCGAGCGCGCTCTAAGATATCGGCTTGCCGGTCCTATCTGCAGTCCAGGTGACGTACTGTCGTGGTCAGCCCTTCTGCCGGAGCTGGCGATCGGCGATGCGCTCGCGATCATGGACGCCGGCGCATACTTTGTGCCATTTGCAACTTCCTTCTCTTTTCCTCGTCCCGCTATCGTGATGGTCGATGGCTCGGATGTACATCTTCTACGCCACGCGGAGACGTTCGAGCACATCATCGCTCTGGATCGGGTAGAGCAACCGCCGGCCAACGAAAAACGCCAGGCGCTGCAATGATTGGTCCGCTTTGATGCCGCATCCCGATTGTGCGCGAGTTCCAATGGTTCTATGCAATGCGAGCTATTATGGCACAGTCGCCGCCATACGCTCGCTGGGGCGCGCCGGCATTCCGGTGGTGGCGGTCGACACCGGGCTGCTTAGCACCGGGCGACGCTCCCGTTATGCGAGATCCTACCTCAGCTCTCCGCCTTTCGAGTCCGCCGATTGGTCTGACTGGCTTCTGGCGTTGGGCCGAGATGGGGTTCGCCGGGCAATTTACGCTACAAGCGATGCCGTTTCCTTCGCGCTTGCCGATCGACGGGAAGAGCTGAGCTCCGTTTTCGATCTTTATCAACCAAGCCTCGAAACAATGATGTGCATTCTCGACAAGGGATTGCTCCACCAACATCGGCGTGCGGTCGGTAATGACACGCCGGAAACGTGGTTTCCGCAATCTGCCAATGAGGCTGACAGAATTGTTCGGGAGGTGGGAGGTCAAATCGTTGCCAAGCCACGCTCGCAACTCTGCGCCAGCAGCGGCGCGAAGGGAATGCTGATTTCAGCCGTTACGAATCGCGGCAGCGTTTATGACAGGCTGTTCAAGCATTTCGGCTTGAGCAACGCTTTCACGAAACGGTTTCCCGAAATGGCAATGCCGATTTTGCAGCGATACCACCCCGAGGCGATGAAGAAAATCTACTCACTGTCGGGATTTCGCGACATGTCCGGCTCACATGTCGTCATGCAAGCTGCATTGAAGATACTGCAACAGCCGCGCCACCTCGGCATAGGCTTGTGCTTTGAGGAAGCCGAGGTAATTCCGTATCTTGCACAGCAGACGATTCGGTTGTGCGAACGCATTGGATATTACGGTGCCTTCGAGCTGGAGTTCATTGTCGCACAAGGACGGATGCTGCTGATCGATTTCAATGGACGCTTCTACAACCAGCTTGCGTTCGATATCGCGCGCGGCATGGATCTTCCAGGCATGGTCTATGCCGGCGCGATCGGGGCAACCGAGGAACTTCAACGGTTGGTTTCGCGAGTGCCGCTGCGAGACAAAGAGCAGCCGTTGGTTTTCTGCAACGGCTTTGGTTTATCTCTGTCAGTTGCCGCGCAGCAAATATTCAAAAAAATGTCCAGAGAGGAGGCCGCTCACTGGCTTGAATGGCGAAAAACGTACGAGGGTCGCGTTGTAGATGCAATTCACGACTCTGACGATCCGCTGCCCGCGTTCTTCGACATTGCCTCTCGCGTCGGCCAGTACATGCGGTATCCACGGAAATTCCTCGGGGACATGGCATTCAAACAAACGCATGTTCTGGCTGCCGTCTCGGCGGGCTGCGGATTTCTCTAGTCTAGATTGCCGCACGATCAAGGGCGGAAAACCTCCCCGAGTTTGTCCTGCTTGGGACTTGTGGTGCGCCTCGCCCGGTCTAAGCGGTGGGAGTGCCTTCGTAGAAGAGCCAGTTGTACCGACCGCGGATCGATTCCTCATAACGCAGCAGACGTAGCCAACCAGACGCAGCGAACATCTCCGCGACCGACGACACGGACTGCGTGTAGGTCAGGTACGCGACAACGACCCGGCGCTGCGGCAGATCCTGAATCGCGGCGAGGCGTGCGAAGACTGCCGCGCTCACGGCCGGGTCGAACGGATGATACATGTGGATCAACAGATTGCCGGGAGGCATCGTGAACTTTCGAACATCGGTGTTTTCTACGGCGATGGCGCGGACCTGCCCCGACGACGGCCTGAACCGGGCAATGTTTTGTCTGGCGATCGCGGCTAAGTCGGTCGATATCTCGACGCCCACGATTTTGTGAAACGGCTGTTGCGCCGCGACCAGCAGCACACGCCCCTTGCCACAACCGAGGTCGACGAACGAATAATCGCGAGGTTCGACGCCGATCCGCTCGAGCATCCAGGAAGTCACCCGCGACGGCGATGGAAGATAGCGGATCGCAAGCTTGCGGGATTCGGCATTGCCGATGCCGAGATCGCCTGGCTCGACCGAGCCGGCGGTGTCAGTGCCATGCTGCGCATCGAACTCCGAGTCGGATTCAGGCGCGTCGCCCCCGTTCGCTAGCTCGGTCATGGCGGCACGCCAGCCGAGACACTCGAAGCTATAGCGAATGCGCCGTAGCCGACCAGGTCGCGCCGGCATGGTCGCACGCATGTGATTGACTGCCGTCTCAGTCGTGCCATCATCAGCCAAGTTATAGCTCCTGCTGCCAGTGCCACTGCCGTAGGGCTGGTTCAAACAAGCATCGTTGGTCCTACTGGTGAACCAGCAACTTTGGCCGAGCTGCCGGTGGTGTAAGGACACCAGGTCAAGCTAATCCCACCTTATGTTTGAACTCAATCGCGCTAAGGTAGCTGGTCGTCGAATGGCGCCGGGCCGCGTGGTAGAGCCGCTCAACGGCGCACGCATCTGCCTGACAGGCCCCAATTGTTGATTGCTGGAACCTTGACAAACCTCAGCAAATAGTTCCGTCCTATGCCAGACTTTGAATGCTCAAAAGTTCAACATCAGGTCACGACCGGCTCCGAATGGGCCCGCGAGCGTCAGGCAGTGCCGCCTCGACGCCTGCTTCCTTGCCAACTGCCGGCTTGGAGCATCAAATTGCGTGACGACCAATTGGACGCGGATCAATATCCATGGCTTCCGAGATAGTGCGACCAGACGTCGGGGATCAAACCCCGGATCGCAGCCGCGAGGTGGAATTCGCGCTCATGCTCTCTCGCGTGATCGATTCGGTCGAACAAAACCCAGAATTCCTCCGTGCCACGGTCTACGAACTCGCTCGGCATAAACTGAAGGAGGAGTTCACTTCTGAAAGTCCTGCCGACGTGCGCAAGCTTTCCGCTTCGCTGGAGATTGCCATAGCGGGCGTGGAGGCATTCACCAAAAAAGAGGACGGGGTGCCTCTGTTGGGAGCAAACCCTGCTCAGGCGAAGGCGCTCGCATCGGCCCAGCCATCGAACCAACAGGTCGCGTCCGCCCTCGAGTCGGCCTCTCCTATGTTCGAATCCCATGTCTTTGGATCTGGCGGGGCACCGGCGCGGAAGAGACCCTCCCGATTGAGGACAGCTCGATTGTTCGTTGCGTCTTTCGTCATAGGGCTTGCCGTCATCACAGCGGCCGCCTCGCTGGAACTGCTTAGGAGAAAGGGATACATCGCCGTCAATCAGTCGGCGCCAGCCTTGCCGAAAACCACCACGGCCGTTACAGCGAAAGCCGCACCAGCGGAAGCGGATCCACAACTTGTAGCGCCATCTCCGACCGTTCCAACCTCCTTTGGCATCTATGCGCTAAGCGACGGCAAACTCCATGAACTTGATGTACTGCCGGGGCGGGCGCCCGATCCGCGCATTGCCATTTCGTCCATCATCACGGGGAATAGCCGTACGACGTTGCCGGACGGACACGTCGCTTTCGTGATCTATCGTCGAGATTCAGCGACAAACGCGGCCGATCGCGCTGAGGTTCGGGTCGTCGCCAGGATCGAGCGAGAATCAAACTTCAACAAGGATGGCAAGCAGGTTGTTGCGGCTGTCGATGACAACTGGGTCATACGAAATATCTCGATGCCCTATCGAACGGCGCCGAGAAAGGACAATCCGGAAATGTACGAAATCCGCAGCGAAAATCCGGACGCTCCATTGCCGCCGGGCCGCTACGCGCTTGTGCTTAAAGGTCTTGCCTACGATTTCACTGTTGCAGGTACGATCACCGACCCTCGGCAATGCCTGGAGCGACTAGTGGCAACCAATGGCCGGTTCTATTCCGAGTGCAAGAAGTAGGACGAAGCGGCTGGACTGGCTGATGCCGAAGGTCGCGTTGTTTGAAGAAAGTCCATCAGTCGGGCGCGGGGGGGGGGCTCGCACCCGACATT
>CADEDX010000196.1 GCA_902826195.1 uncultured Bradyrhizobium sp.
TCTTGATGCGGAGTCCGCCAGTTTTGTTGTATTGGATCGTCTTGTTCACTCGTCGACGACCTCCACGCCAGAACTCCGCGATGTCGATCTCGCACCAGCCTGCGCTCGGCCACTTGTGCCCGGGTATATTGGCAGTGTGAGGTTGGCTGGCTTGCCATTAATGGCCTAGCATCCAGATCGCGGGCCAGGTCCCGACGCCGCCCGGCATCTTGGCTCGTACGTCAATCGTACCGTAGAGGAACGGCTTTGTAGCCTGTTGGATCTGCCATGACGTATAGCGCATAGACTTTGGAGGTTCGACGGAGTCTCCGCAGCGGTGATCTTCGTGCTTGGACATCCCTTCGAGCACGCCATCTTTCACGCTAATGTTGCCGGGAATAACGCAGTTAACTTCGTTGTTAACTTGATCACTCAAGCGGTCGAAGACTGTCCATCTCGTCGTGTCGATGGACGTTCCGAGAAAGTCGTCGTAAAAAATGACAGTTTGCTCGGACGCGTAAGCGTTCGCAATGCTGCCTGTCGCAGAATCCTCAGCGCAGCCGAGCAAGCCACAAGACGCTAGAATGCCCATTGCAGAGCAAACGGCTCGCTTTTGCGCGCCGATTTTCATCAGAGCTCCGTTCAGTTTCCATGTTTCAAGCTTGGCTGGAGTAATAAGCGCAGCAAGCCGTCCGCCCGCAGTTAAGCTTAATTTTTCGCCTGCGTGAAGTACGCGACGGATCCGTTTCGCGCGATCTTGCGGGTATTTGGTCCGAATTGCCACTTCGGAGCCAGACAGGAATGTGATCGCTTTGGTTGCTGCGATTGCGCAGTGCTACATCCGGGCGCAAGCTGCTATGCCATCCGCAGGCATTTGGCAGGTGCTGCGATTGGTGGTGCTGCCACGCCAGTTGATGGAAGGCACCATGCATCACTTGCACAGTCGTATTCGTCGCTTGCAGCGAGTTGGTGCAAGAGCCAGATGGGCGCGCTCCGCGCTATTCGTAAGGAAGTATCATTTTTTTGCGATTTGTGCAGCGCGAAAGAATAACGTGGCCGCGGTGCTCTGGTGCAAGAGGTTTATGCCCCCACGAGGAGGCATAAGCGCGGAGCAACACATGGATAGTCGCCATCGGCGAAAGCAGAGCTCAGCACAGCTATCGCCGGATCCGTTGGGTCAAGTCCTATTCGTGTCCAAGACTTGGTTAAGATCCGGGACTAAAAACTAGAACGCCATCTTTTGCTCGCTCACCGACCTCGTAAGACGAAACTACATCTTCTTCGAAGCGTCGATGGTCCGTGCTGCGGATAAAATCACGAAGCGTTGTTCCGGTCGATAAGCAGTCCACCAGTTTCGCCCCTTTTCGAGCGAGGATGTCGTCTTCATTGACCGTACGGAAATCTATGCTGAATCTGGTCCTGCCCGAGTCATTTGGTACCGTTGAGTGCAGGTGTTGCGCCGAGAAGAGCATGAGCGCTCCGGGCCTGCCTACAAGAACCTGCCAATCGAGGTCCAGCTTTTCCTGGAGGTGTGGATGGTTGCGGGGATCGTTGTGAACGTGAGAAGCTGCGGTCTTTCTTCCTTCTGCGTTCCATCTGTACGAATCAAAATCAGAAGAGTTATTCGGAACGGCGTGATCAAAGTATCTCGGATGGATTACCATCGCGCTCCGCTCTTGAATTTCGTTGATCGGGGTCCACCAGTTAATTTGACAGGGCGGAGCAGAGTACCACACATCCCGATGGGCCTTATATGCGTAACCCATGCCAGATGTGAGATATGCGCTGTGCGTTACAACTCGAAGCCGAGGAACATCGAAGTATGTCTTGGCCGGATCCCATCCGAGTTCTTCGAACAACTCCCGAAGAAAGCGCTTTGCTTCGGGACTATGAGTAAATTTTGGTTTTAACTGCGAAATAATCTCAGAAAACTTCGTAACGGGGAGCTCGCTTTGTGCCTGCTCAGGATGCAGAGGGTAGAAAGCATCCTGGATCATTTGCCAAGTGAACTCGCAGAGCTTCTTCGATGCGGCCGCCGGCTGCATCATCAAAGTGTTTCCTGCGTAAAGGGCATCGCGTAAAGCGTCTTCAGGCTGCTTCGGATCTACAAGGATTGCGGGCATCATAAACTCCATGCTACAATTTGTCTCAGATCACACAATAATTAGCGGATATTGGCAAGGCAACGGGGCGATTGGGGTGGGCAAACCGCAATTTATGGTCAATTGCCGGGCTAAGGTGGTTTACCCTAAAAAATCGGCATACCACTTGGCCGACTGTTTAAATCCTGTTGCGTATGAAACCCTGGCGCGCCAACCTAAAATCTTTCGCGCTTTACTAGAATCTAGATACTGCTCACGGATTTCGTTTTTCGCGATATTGAGGATCCGGTATTTCAATCTTGGATCAGCCTTACCGATATATGCGAGTACATCAACGACCTGCAGGGGGTCGTTGTTGCCAAAATTGAATGCTTGCCCGCTAAGTAATTTTGAGCGCATTTTCTGCGCGAGTGCGATGTAGGCATCCACAGCATCGTCGATGTAGACGTAATCTCTCAGGAATTTGCCGTCGCTTCGGATATCAAGCACTTTTTTCTTTGCTGTGGAGCGAAACGCATCGGGAATGAGTCGGCTCCAGTTCGTGTCGCCCGGACCGTAGACGTTACCGCATCGTACGATTGCTATCGGCATGCCGAAACTGTGCGCGTACATTTGCGCTATCAGATCAGTGCAGCTTTTCGAGCA
This sequence comes from uncultured Bradyrhizobium sp., assembly GCA_902826195.1. Taxonomy (GTDB): domain Bacteria; phylum Pseudomonadota; class Alphaproteobacteria; order Rhizobiales; family Xanthobacteraceae; genus Bradyrhizobium. The sequence continues at coordinate 2,727 of CADEDX010000196.1, forward strand.
ATCGTACGGATTGAGACCCCGGAGCGCTGATTGCTCGTGGTACGGCAGCTTTTCGTGGGAGCCATATGCCTTGTCCGAAGACGCTACCACAATCTCCTCTATTTCGTTATGAGCGCGTGCAGCCTCGAGAAGAAGCCACGTGCCGCGCGCATTGGTCTCAAGTGCTCTTTCTGGATTATTGTTGGAGCGACCGACGATGGCTTCTGCTGCCAAATGGAATACAGTCTTGAATTTCCTGCGCGAGAAGATCCAGTGGAGCTTTTTTTTTGATGTGACGCTTCCGCGAACAAATGCAATATCTGAGCGCAGTCTTCCATGCGCCGGCAGGTTCGATTTTATATCAAGTACGGTGACCTTCGCGTTGAGCTCAGCAAGTTTGTGGGCAAGCGCGTAGCCGATAAAGCCCGCGCCTCCGGTTACCAAGACGCTACGATTACGCCAGAAATTTCGGTCTTTTACCGCGATAATTTTCATGCAGCAGGTCCCGTTCTTGAGTTTCTTCTAACACGATTGATTCGTGTGCCGTCAACAGAGGTCGCCTGGTGTTCAGTAAGTTTGTTGACGTCAACCTTTAGACCTCGCCTATAAGTAAATCATCAATCCGCAATTCGGATGCCAAATCTAAGCTATAGCCGCCTCGCGGCGGCCTTTGCCTTTTCGTTCTGCAATTTTGTCCTAAGAGTACCAAGCGAGCCCAACAGATGCAGGCCGGCGTTCACTACACCTTTCGCGAAAAGACCAGGTCGAATCTCTGCGCCAATATCCCCTAAATGCTGGCGCTGAAATTCCCAGAAACCTTTCTTCCTGGATCTCCTGAATATGTCCTTGAGCCACTGTTCGCCCAGCCCGCGATACATCTCTGTAGTAACTTCGTTGTGGCGTTTTTCGTACTCCTCTGCGGAGAGGAAGTGCCGACCGTACTGCTCCATCATCAAGTAGTGCAAGAGCGGCCAGTAATTGAAGTGGCTGGCAGCGTCCGTAACGGTTTCAGGTTGATAGCGGCTGTACGTCAGAACTTGGTGTACGAAGCCGAAGTCGCCGTCAGCCAGAAGTCGAAATGCGATGTCTACGTCCATAAAAAAGCGCTTCTCGGGAAAAAATGTTGGAGCTCGCCTGCGAATGGCCTCTGCTCCGTATAGAACCGTGGACTCACTTCCAAAAGGATAGGCGGTGCCCAGCAACTGCCAGCGGCAGGCCTCCTTGCCGGAAAACGATGATCGCTCGACCGGCACACCAAAGCAATCGGGCCTGTCTCCAATCAACCGGTAGGCGCTCACCAGCACGATGCGCGGGTTGGACTCCGCCACTTCGATCATCTGCTGCATGCACTGCGGGTACATCCAGTCATCGGAGAGCAGCATCTTGCAGTACTTCGCTCGACCGTCGATCTGGCTGAGAGCGAAGTTGAAATTCTTGGCCTGAGGCGAGAATTCAGGCGGGCTCACTACCCGGATTCGTGAATCCTTTGCGGCATAGTCCGCGGCGATCTCGCCCGAACGGTCCTTGCTGTGATTGTTGCAAATGATGTACTCGAAGTCCTGGTGTGACTGCGCAAGAACGCTTTTGATACACTCCTCGAGATAGGGCTCATCGTTGTAGACGGGCGTCACCACGCTTACGAACGGCTCGGTCATCGCTTCTCTCCATGAACCCGCGGGGCATCCAGCCTCATCGGTTAATGTACACGCCGCGTGATCGATCGATCGGCTGCCTCAGCGACAAGTACGCGCCTGCCAGCATCCCGCCAACCAATCCGAGGCCCGTCGGGCGCCTCCCCAGTGCAGCGTTCAGAATCCCTCTCCCGGCGAAATGCGTGAACCATGAAAGAATCAGGGACTTGCTTTCGCGCGTCCCCAAGCGGACGTGCTTGGCGAGGGTTGCGCCCATCGCTCTGCCATATCCGCGCATCAGCTTCGAGGCTTCGTCGCCCTCCCGGACTCCCAGATGCAATAGCGTGATCTCTGAGGCATTGATGATCTTGTAGCCGCCGGCGATCGCACGGATGGCGAGGTCGGATTCTTCGCCCGCGCGGAAAGGTGAGCCTGGTCCCAGCAGCGGGTCGAACGTCCCCAGCCGCTCGAACAGGGATCGCCGTGCGCTCATGTTCGCGCCGATTCCCCAGGGCACGTGCGCAGGGGGAAGTTTGTGGAGGTAGGCGCGCTGGTGCGGTTCAAAGTCGGCTGCAAAGCCTTTGCCTTTCAGTTCTTCGGGAATGCTGACCTTCCCGAACACCAGCGCCGCCTCCGGGTCCTGTTCGAATAGGGCGGAAATCTGCCGGAGCCAGTCGGTCGACACGCGGCAATCGTCGTCGGTGAATGCGATGATCGGCGCCTTGCTTTGCTCCACCCCTACGTTGCGGGCGGCCGAGGCGCCCCGGCTGGACGTGCGAACGTACCGAAAGCGGCGATCGCCGGCGTAGACTGCAAGGGCCTGCTCGGTGGCATCGTCGTCGCTCTGATCCACCATCACCAACTCGAAGTCGTCGCCTGGATTGCTCAGGATGGAGCCCGCGCAGGGTACAGCATGATCAGGCCGGTTCCTCGTAGGAACGACTGCGGAGATCCGTAGGGTCATTGTATCGCCATTGCTTGTGCCCAGAACTCAATGAATTGGCGAGCAACCCGTCAATGGGCTCCACGAACTGCCGCCTCGAAATATAGCTCGATCAAAGGCCTACAGCGTCACCGGCTTGGAACGCATATGTCAAGATACGAAAGCTCCGGTGGCTGAAGCCAGCGGTTATCCGTGTTATTCTTAACAGTATCATCTCAGCGACCACCCGGGCGCAGGTGCGATTGGCCGATAAACAGGCACTTGGCGATCGCGTTGGGTATCATTGGACAGTAGCTCAGTTTTGAACTTTGAATGAATTCATCATCGCTGCGGCTGGCTACCGCGTACCTCGCGTCTTCGCTGCATCATTTCCCTGCGAAGCTGGCCACGGTTTTGCTCCGGCGGGACCGCAGCATGCCCGGAATCGGTCTCGTATCCTGCGATCGCCGCGGCCAGGCTGCCTAACGTCGGAAACTGGAAAACTCGAACAAGTGATATCTTGAGTCCCAGTTCAGTGCGGATTTTCTCGACGACCCGGACCATCATCAAGGAATTGGCGCCCAGATCGAAGAAGTTGTCGTCGATCCCGATCTCGTTCATTCCCAGCAATGCGCGGAAGGTGCCCGCGAGCTTGCGCTCCACCTCCGTCGCGGGCGGAACGTATGGTGTGGCGGTCTGTTGGCGCGCGCCATCGGGCGATGGCAGTGCCTGGCGATCGAGCTTGCCGTTCGGGGTCAGCGGCAGCGCATCCAGCGACACGAATGCCGAGGGGATCATGTACTCCGGCAGAGCGCTGCGCAGATGTTGGCGCAGTGCGGGCACGAGATCGGCCCCGGTGACCGCCCGGAGCGCGGGACGATTGGCGTAGGTTGACAAGTCAGCCGAGGCGAGGACAAGACTTGGCGCGAATTCCGCCGAAACTGCAATGGCTTCAGCCGTTCGTGGCCGGAACACGGCGTCGAAGTATTCCGGCCCCGCGGCGGACCACTCGATGGCGACCTCATAATTCGCGTCGAGTGCGCGCACGTCTTCGGGATCGATCCCCAAGGACACGCCCACGGCAATCTCGCCCAGCCGGTCGGCGGGAGAGCGGGCGTGAAGGGCCCGCAGCGCGGCCAGCGGCGCTGACACCCGGGCATTGGGGATTCCCGTAATGCGCAGCGAGGTCGTGCCGGACGGCACCATCGTCTTCAGGGCTTCAAGCGCGCAGGGCTCGGGGGCTTGCCTGGTGTTTGTTACGGTTGGCAATCGCGGCGTGCCGCCGCGCTTGCGGATCACCACGTCGTAGCGGAACCGGGTCATTTCGCTAGGCTGGCGGCCGAGCTTGAGTTCCATCTGCACGTCGTCGACTTCGGGAAGCCGCTGCCGGAGCGACAGGAATAGGTCGGGGTCCAGCACCAGCTCTGACTCTTCATCCAGCCGTTTCTTCAACCGGGCCTGAAGCTCACTTGCGGGAGCGTCGGACGAGGCCTTCTGCAATTCGATCTCGCAGAGCATTGCCTCCAGCAACGCCCGGCTGCGCACGTCACCTACAAAAATCGCGCCGCCCGGGGCCAGGCGCTCAAAGGCGGCCGCCAGCACGTCGAGGAGATATTCCACACCGGGAAAATACTGGGCGACCGAGTTGATGACGATCGTGTCGAAAGGCCCGCCCTCGAGCGCAGCAAGCGTATCGGCGGCCCGTTGCTCCAGAACGACGCCGGAAAGACCCCGCCGATCGGCCTCACTCTTCACCCGCACCACGGCAGCCGCAGAAAGGTCGATGCCGTGATAGAGCTCGCAGCCTGGCGCGACGCGGAAGAGGACCATACCCGTGCCGAAGCCTATCTCGAGCACGCGCCGGGGGCGCAGCCGTTGAATCCGTTCGGCCGTGCACTCGATCCATTCGCGCATGTGGGGTTCGGGAATAGGATCGCCCGTATAGCTGCTTCTCCAGCCTGCGGTCTCCGAGGCGCCGTCATGCCGGTAGGTCTCGTCCCAGATCGTCTCCCAGTGCGCCGTTGTCGGAGCACTCCCCTGCGTGGGTGCAACGATGTAAGCGACGAGGCGCTGTTCGCCGGCCGCATCCGGTACGGCCACGACCGCGCTCTGTCGTACCGAGGGATGTCGATTCAGTGCAGCCTCGATCTCGCCCGGCTCGATCCGGTGACCGCGGATCTTCACCTGATGGTCGAGACGTCCCAAATACGCAAGCGTGCCATCGGGCAGCCATTGCGCAAGATCGCCGGTCCGGTAAAGGCGAGATTCGGGACCGCCTAAGGGATCGGGAACAAAGCGCTCCAGGGTCAGCTCCGGTCGCTTCAGGTAGCCGCGGGCCACACCGGCGCCCCCAATCAAGATTTCACCGGGTACGCCGACCGGCAGCGGTCGCAGGTATCGATCGGCCACAAAGACCGTGGTGTTCGCGACCGGCTTTCCGATCGTGATCGGATCATCGGCGCCATCCACCGGACTGGTGGTTGACCATATGCATGTCTCCGTGGGGCCGTACATGTTGTGGATTTCGCCCCGATAGCTTTTCCGCAATCGCTCCACCAGCGTGCGCGGCAATTGTTCTCCACCGAGCAGCAGTTTGCGTAGCGAGCCCAACGCGTCGAGCGAGGCCTCGTCCGCAACCAGCATGCCGGCCAGGGACGGGGTGGCTTGAAGATGGGTCACGCCGTGGATTCGAATGTGCGAGGGAATATCCAGAACCGGCCCGTTCGAGATCGCCGTAACGGACGGATTGGACAGGCGACGCAATTCGTCCAGATAGGGAAGGCTAGTCAGCACGTCATCGGCCGCTACTCCGAAGTCAATCAGGCAGGCGACCTCATCGACGCCGGATTGCTTCAGTCTTTCGATCGTAGCCATGCAGGAGGTGGGGGATCCGAACAAGCCCGCAGTCTTGAAGTAGCGCTCGAACGCATGCTCCATGATCACGTCGAGCTCTTCGGGCTCCAGGTCGGCCAGGTTCATGTGCGGTGCGGCCGCTGCGTTTCGGTCATCGCCCTTGGCGAAGGCGGTTAGCTCCCACCGCATCTTGGAAATGAGATCGGTCGAGGTCCTCAGGTATTCCAGGAACGGACCCCGCACCTTGCTGCGCACGGCGTCCACGTCCGGGCCGACGAAGGTGTGTAGCATGAGGGTCACCGTGCCCGAGCCGTTGTGGCCGGCGTCGGTCCATGCCTTGCGGTAGATGGCAACGTTCTCAACAAGTTGCTCGGGCTTCATCACCAAGAGGTTTGTCAGCACGTTGGCGCCCAGCCGTCCCGCAAGCGCGAAGGTATCCGGCTGAGAGCTTGCGGTTACCCACATCTTGGGCTCGCGCTGCACTGGAGGTGGAAAAGTTTTGACTTCAACCGGCTGACCGTCACCGCCGACCGCCCTGACTGCCTCGCCGCGCCAGAGCGCCTTCACGGTTTCGATGCCGCTGGCCATCAGCTCACGGCGGTTTTTGTAGTTTTCCGGCTGCAGCACGAAGTCGCGGGCGTGCCATCCGGAGGCAAAACTCAGCCCCACCCGGCCGTTGGACAGGTTGTCCACGACGGACCATTCCTCCGCCACGCGAATTGGATTGTGGAGCGGGAGAACCACGCTCCCGGCCCGGATGCCGATGCGCTTGGTAACGGCGGCGACTGCGGCGCCGGTCAGGGCCGCGTTGGGGTATAGGCCGCCGAAAGGATGGAAATGTCGCTCCGGCGTCCACACGGCGGAGAAGCCGTGCTCGTCGGCATACTTTGCTCCCTCAAGCAACAGGCGGTACTTGCCGCCGGCGGCTTCGGCCGCATCGGCGGCAAAGTAGAAAAGACTGAAATCGATTGGCCTTGCGTCCAATCCCGTCGTCATCGCCGCGCGCGCCAGCCGCTCGGGCTCCTGCTGGATGACGACCGTGAAGCCGCGTGCCAGCGTCCAGAACAGCTCCAGTACCGAAATGTCGAAGGAGATGCTGGTGGTTGCGAGCCACACGCCGGACTGTGTCCCCAAGACCTGGTCCATGGCGGTGAAGAAGTTGGCGACGTTGCGGTGCTCGAGCATTACCCCCTTGGGACGACCGGTGGAGCCCGACGTAAAGATGACATAGGCGAGGTTTTTGCCGGTCATGGCCACGCGCGGTCTGGACGCTTCTCCGGCTTCCGCGGCGGCATCCACGCAAAGCGCACGGCGGTGCGGCGGGAGTGAGCCGGCCAGGTTCGTCGTCGTCACCACCAGGTGGGCCCCCGTGTCCTCGAGCATGATCGCGATCCGCTCGCTGGGGTATGAGGGATCCATCGGCACATAGGCGGCGCCGGCCTTGAGGATGCCAAGCAGACCGACCATCATTTCGATCGACCGCTCGACGTAAATGCCAATCATCTGGTCGGGTTCCGCGCCTTCTTCGATCAGTGCCTTGGCGAGATGGTTGGCGCGCCTGTCCAGTTCCCGGTAGGTGAGCGAGCGCGCGCCGTCGACAAGCGCCACCGCGTCGGGTGTGCGATCGGCCTGCGCTTCGAAGGCGTCGTGCATACAGGGCGGGCCCGGCAGCGGTTTTGCGGTATCGTTCCAGATCTGCAGCGACGATCGGGCATCCTGCGACGGCAGTCGTGGCAAGTCGCCGAGCCTGATCTCGGGGCGTTCGGCGATCGCGACAAGAATTTGCTGCATCAGGTCGGCGATACGCTCGACGGCGGTCGGCGCGAAGCAGTTCGGGTCGTAGGACAGCTTGAAGGTCAGTTGGGGGCCGTCATAGGCCATCACGTTGAACGGAAAATTGGTCTGGTCGTGGAGCGCGAAGTCGCGACGCTGCCATTCCTCACCGAACGATTTTAGGCGCGCGTCGTCGGTTTGGGAATTGAAGACGATGATGGATTCAAAGAGTGGCTGCCCGCGAGGCACATCGCTGGTTCGAAGAATATCGACGAGCGGGGTGTGTTCAAAGCGACGCAGCTCGATTTGCACCTCGCGCAACTGGCGGCAAAGTTCGAGCACCGGCAGCTGGGCGGGCAGCTTGACCCGCATCGGCACCGTGTTGATGAACAGCCCGAGGACACGATCAGCGCCTTGGATCGACGACTGGCGGCAGGCCCTGGTAACGCCATAAATGACATCTTCCTGAGCCGAGAACGCCGAAAGAACGAGCGCCCAGGCGGCCTCGACAAAGACGGACGTCCGTAGCGACGCCCGGTCGCGCAGATCATGCAGCTTGCCGGTCTGGGCTGGCGAGAGCGCGAACTCCAGGGTGGCTTGACCTGCCGCGGGTTGCGCAGGCGGGATCGCCATGCGTAGCGCCTCGAGATTGGTCGGCGTCCGGAAGCCCGCCAGGAAATTGCGCCAGTAAGCCTCGGCCGCCGCTGCATT
>CADEDX010000197.1:0-1143 GCA_902826195.1 uncultured Bradyrhizobium sp.
GCGTGTCGAAGGGGCTAAAATTGCTTGATTGGCCGGTGAAAGCCGGCGGCGGTGCCGCGGCTTCCCGCGGCTGCCGTAAAACGAGGGCGAGAGCGGCCAGTCCCGCAAGCGCCGCCACGATGCCCAGGGTGCGGAGCCTTTTCCCCATGACGGTCACGGACGCCCTCGCATGAGCGCGAGACGGAAAAAGGGCGGAACCAAGCCGCGCGCCAACGCGCTGTGGGGCGGCCGCTTCGCGGCGGGCCCGTCCGCGATCATGGAAAAGATCAACGCCTCCATCGGCTTCGACAAGCGGCTGTACGCCCAGGACATCGCGGGCTCGCGCGCCCACGCCGCCATGCTGGCGCGGAAGGGCATTATCTCGAAGAAAGACGCGACCGCCATCGATCGCGGTTTACAGAAAATCCTCGCCGAGATCGAGAGCGGCAAGTTCCGCTTCAAGACCGCGTTCGAAGACATCCATATGAACGTCGAGAGCCGGCTCACCGAACTGATCGGCCCCGCCGCCGGCCGGCTGCACACCGCGCGCTCGCGCAACGACCAGGTCGCGACCGATTTCCGCCTGTATGTCCGCGACACGATCGACGAGACCGACGCGGCGCTGGCCGCCTTCCAGCACGCGCTGGCCAGCCGCGCGCTGGAACACGCCGCGACCGTGATGCCGGGTTTTACCCATCTGCAGACCGCGCAGCCCGTGACATTCGGCCACCATCTGCTGGCCTATGTCGAGATGGCCGCGCGCGACCGCGGCCGGTTTGCCGATGCGCGCAAGCGGTTGAACGAATCGCCGCTCGGTGCCGCCGCGCTCGCCGGAACCTCGTTCCCGATCGACCGCCACGCCACCGCCAAGGCGCTCGGCTTCGACCGGCCGATGGCCAATTCGCTGGACGCGGTGTCGGACCGCGACTTCGTGCTGGAGACGCTGTCGGCGGCCTCGATCGCGGCCGTGCACATGTCGCGTTTCGCCGAGGAGATCGTGATCTGGACGTCGCCGCTGGTCGGCCTGGTGCGGCTCTCGGACAAATTCACCACCGGCTCCTCGATCATGCCGCAGAAGCGCAATCCGGACGCCGCCGAACTGGTGCGCGCCAAGACCGGCCGGGTGATCGGCGCGCTCAACGGTCTCCTGATCGTGATGAAGGG
>CADEDX010000197.1:1243-10578 GCA_902826195.1 uncultured Bradyrhizobium sp.
CCAAGACCGGCCGGGTGATCGGCGCGCTCAACGGTCTCCTGATCGTGATGAAGGGCCTGCCGCTCGCCTACCAGAAGGACATGCAGGAGGACAAGCAGGGCGCGATGGAGGCGTTTTCCGCGCTTTCGCTGGCGATACGCGCCATGACCGGCATGGTCCTCGATCTCGTTCCCGACGAGGGCAGGATGAGGGCCGGGGCCGGCGAGGGCTATGCCACCGCCACCGACCTGGCCGACTGGCTAGTGCGGACCCTGAAAATGCCGTTCCGCGACGCCCACCACGTCACAGGGCGAATCGTCGGCCTCGCCTCGAAGCAGGGCGTGCCGCTGCATGAACTGCCGTTGAAGGCGATGCAGGAGGTCGAGCCGAAGATTACGGCCGAAGCCCTGCGCGTGCTGTCGGTGGAGGCCTCCGTCAAGAGCCGGACCAGCTATGGCGGCACCGCGCCGAAGAACGTGCTGTCGCAGGCCAAAGCCTGGCTGAAACGGCTCGAAAAAGAGCAAAAATAGCCGCGAAGAAGAAAAATCCGCTGCAATTTCATGATTGTCCGTTGCCTATCGGCACTCGCCAGACCGAGGCAATCTTTGTATGGTGCGGCGCGCAGAGCATGATCCGGAAAAGTGGGCGCCGGTTTTCCGAAAAGGTCATGCTCTAAATATTGGTTGGTAGGGCGTCTTGACGCCCTAGCGGGGATTCCGTCGTGATCAGTAACTACCGCCCGTCATCGTCGGGATGGGCCATTATCGCTTTGAGCGTGACCGCGCTCGCGCTCGGAGGCTGCGGACGCAAGGCCGGGCTCGATCTGCCGCCGACCGCGGCCGCGCCGCAGGCCCAGGCCACGTCGACCGATAGCGAGGCCGAACGCGCGGCGCAGCCGGGCGTGTTCAACTCGACCTACGGATCGGACGCCGGCCCCACCGCGCCGAAGGGCGGCAAGAAGAAATTTGTCCTCGACCCGCTGCTCGACTGAAGCTTTTGTCTTGACGCGTTTTCTTAACGCGAACCGGTGCCCACCTCGCTTGAAAACGCCATAGGCGCTGCGCCATGAATCATTTCGACTACCGCAACGGCGTGCTGCACGCCGAAGCCGTCAACTTGTCAGAACTGGCGGATGCCGTCGGCACGCCGTTCTACTGCTATTCGACGGCGACGCTGGAGCGTCACTACCGCGTCTTCACGGAAGCCTTTGCCGGCGAGAAGACGCTGGTCTGTTACGCCATGAAGGCGAATTCCAACCAGTCGGTGCTGCGCACGTTGGCCAAGCTCGGCGCCGGCGCCGACGTGGTGTCCGGCGGCGAATTGAAGCGCGCGCTGGCGGCCGGGATTCCGCCCAGCAAGATCCTGTTCTCCGGCGTCGGCAAGACTGCAACCGAGCTGCGCGCGGCGCTGGCGGCGGACATCCTCTGCATCAACGTCGAATCCGAACCCGAGCTTGAATTGCTGTCGAAGCTCGCGGTCGAGGCCGGCAAGACCGCGCGGATTTCGGTGCGGGTCAATCCCGACGTCGATGCCGGCACGCACGCCAAGATCGCCACCGGCAAGTCCGAGAACAAGTTCGGCATTCCCATCGCGCGGGCGCGCGAGGTCTATGCCCGCGCGGCAAAGCTGGCGGGCATCGAGGTGACCGGCACCGACATGCATATCGGCAGCCAAATCACCGATCTCTCGAAGATGGAGACCGCGTTCCGGATTCTGTCCGACTTCGTGCAGACGCTGCGCGCCGACGGCCACACCATCGAACACATCGATTTCGGCGGCGGGCTCGGCATCCCCTATCATGCCGACCGCGAAGCGCCGCCATTGCCGTCGGCCTATGCCGCGATGGTCAAGCGGGTGACGCATAATCTCGGCTGCACGCTGATGTTCGAGCCCGGGCGGATGATCGTCGGCAACGCCGGCATCCTGGTTTCCCGCGTCATCTATGTGAAACCCGGCGAAGCCAAGAATTTCGTCATCATCGACGCCGCGATGAACGACCTGATCCGGCCCACGCTGTACGAAGCCCACCACGACATCGTGCCCGTCCGCGAGCCGGCCAAGGGCACGCGCACCATTACGGCCGACGTCGTCGGCCCGGTCTGCGAAACCGGCGACTATCTCGCGCTTGACCGCAGCCTGCCGGAGCCCAAGGCCGGCGATCTCATCGCGATCATGACGGCAGGCGCCTACGGCGCGGTGCAGTCCGGCTTCTACAACACGCGCCCGCTGGTGCCGGAAGTCCTCGTCAAGGACGATCAATACGCCGTGGTGCGTCCGCGCATCGAGGTCGAGGACCTGATCGCGATGGACAAGCCCGCGCCCTGGCTGTGACCGATCAGCGCATGTCGACCTGTCGCCTGGATCGGCAGTAACCCAGACGTTCATTGCGCTTTTGAATCGTTCGGCCTCATTATACGCCCCTGACAGAGTGCGGAACCCGGTGTCCGCAGCGAAACCAGGGAGAAAAGCCATGACAGTTTCGACGGAGCGCGCAGTCCTTGCCGGCGGCTGCTTCTGGGGCGTGCAGGATCTGCTGCGCCGCTATCCCGGCGTGATTTCGACCCGGGTCGGCTACACCGGCGGCGAAGTGCCGAACGCGACCTATCGTAACCACGGCAATCACGCCGAAGGCATCGAGATCATCTTCGATCCGAAAGTGATCAGCTATCGCAAGCTGCTGGAGTTCTTTTTCCAGATCCACGATCCCTCGACGCTGAACCGACAGGGCAACGACCGCGGCGCGAGCTACCGGTCGGCCATCTTCTATACCAGCGACGCGCAGAAGCGGACCGCGGAAGACACCATTGCCGATGTCGATGCTTCCGGTCTTTGGCCGGGCAAGGTCGTCACCGAGGTGGCGCCCGCCGGACCGTTCTGGGAGGCCGAGCCCGAACATCAGGACTATCTGGAAAAATATCCTGACGGCTACACCTGTCACTTCATCCGGCCGGAATGGACCTTGCCGCATCGCGCCGAGAAAGTTGCCGCAGGCGCGGGTGGAGCCTCAGTCGCGTGACAAAGGCCTCCGATCTGCTGGTGGCCGCCCTCGAGAACGAGGGCGTCGAATATATCTTCGCCATTCCCGGCGAGGAAAATCTCGACGTGCTGGACTCGCTGCGGCGCTCGAAGATCAAGCTGGTGCTGACGCGGCATGAACAGGCTGCAGGCTTCATGGCGGCCACCTACGGGCGGCTCACCGGGCGTGCGGGCGTCTGCCTGACCACGCTCGGTCCGGGCGCGCTCAATCTGACGACGGCTGCGGCCTACGCCCATCTGGGCGCGATGCCCATGGTCATGATCACCGGACAGAAGGCGATCCGGAGCAGCCGTCAGGCACGCTTCCAGATCGTCGACATCGTCGCGACGATGCGGCCGCTCACCAAGATGGCGACGCAGATCGTCGCTGCGCAGAGTGTTCCGACGCTGGTTCGCGACGCCTTCCGGGTCGCGCAGCAGGAACGGCCCGGGCCGGTGCATCTCGAACTGCCCGAGGATGTCGCGGCCGACGAAGCCGCGGCCGACCTGGTTCCCCCGCACGTCGTCGAACTTCCGGTCGCGCCAGCCGCGGCGATCGATCGCGCCGCTTCCATGATCATGGCGGCGCAAAGGCCGCTTGTGATGCTAGGCGCGGCGGCAAGCCGCCCGCACCTTGCCGAACCGCTGTCGGCGTTCGTGCGGCGATGCGGGATTCCGTTCTTCAACACCCAGATGGGGAAGGGCGCGGTGAACGCCGGCTCGAATCTCTATATGGGAACGGCCGCGCTGTCGGAGCGGGACTGGGTTCACGAGGCGATCGATCAGGCCGATCTGATCATCTCGATCGGCCACGACACGGTCGAGAAGCCGCCTTTCCTGATGGGCCATGACGGACCGCAGGTGATCCATGTCGGCGCCACGCCGGCGACGGTGGAACAGGTTTATTTCCCGCAGGCGGAGATCGTCGGCGACATCGGTGCGGGCCTTGCCGCGCTCGCCGATCGCGTGGAAGGCAAGCTCCCCCAAGGCCAGGCCTTGCTGGGGTTGCGCGAAGGCATCCTTGCCCGCCTCGCCGAGCGGTCCACGGAGGACCGGTTTCCGCTGACTCCGCAACGCATCGTCCACGACGTCCGCGCAGTCATTCCGCCCGACGGCATCGTCGCCCTCGATAACGGCATGTACAAGATCTGGTTCGCCCGCAATTACCGGACCAGCGTCGCCAATACGCTGCTGCTCGACAACGCGCTCGCGACCATGGGGGCCGGCCTTCCGTCGGCGATCGCCGCAGCGCTGATCCATCCGAACCGGCGCGTGCTCGCCGTCTGCGGCGACGGTGGTTTCATGATGAATTCGCAGGAACTGGAAACGGCGGTGCGGCTCGAGCTGAACCTGGTCGTGCTCGTGCTCGAAGATCGCGCCTACGGCATGATCCGCTGGAAGCAGGAGGTCGATACGTTCCCGGATTTTGGCCTCGAATTCGGCAATCCTGATTTCGTGGCCTATGCGAAGTCTTACGGCGCCAAAGGCTGGCGCGTTGGCAACGCCTCGGAACTGTCTTCCATGCTGGAAGCGGCTTTCAGCGAGGGGGGCGTGCATCTCGTCGTTGCGCCCGTCGACTACAGTGAGAATATGCGCGTGCTCGTCAAGGAATTGCCGCCCGTTGCCCAGCGTGAGTAAATCGCATTCGGTGATAAGCGGGGAATGCTGACGTGCGCGCAACAAGCCGTATTGCCATGCTCGGTGCCCTTGCGACTGGGCTCCTGTGCGCTTCGTCGGCAATCGCCGAGCCGCTGACGGAGAAACAATCCGACGCGGTCGATACCTACAACACTTCTCGAGCGCAGTTCGAGCAGGTGCTGCGGCAGCGCCGCACGCAGATCGATTCGAAACAGGGATTGCCCAACCTGCCGGGGCAGGCGTTGTACCTCGCGCGCAACACTATGATGAGCGCCTACAAGGACCTCACCGACGCGCTTCCGTCGAGAATTGGCGGCCCCAACAAATACGGCATCCCTCCGGCCTATTTCAGCGCCGACAACGAGCCGCTGCTCGACGAGTACCGGCGGCTGTTCGACTTGATGCAGGCGCCGCCGGCCAATGCGCAAAACTCGGATACGCCGTTCAAGGACGTCGCCGATCTCGGCACCGCCATTGCGCGCGCCAAAGGCCTCGATGCCGCCAATGCCGAAGCGGCCGGCCGCATCAGCCTCGGGCTGTTCTTTGCCGAGACCAATGGCAACCAGAATATCGGCAATGCGCGCTCGAACAAATACAAGGGCAGTCTGCAGACCGGCGTGTCCGAGGACCGGAACGGACAACGGAAGTGGGCCGCGATCAGGAAGTCGATTGCAGCCTTCGATCCCGCGCTGATCGCCCGCGACGACCGGGAAGAGGCGCGGGCCGGCAATCTCGACCGCCGCTACAACCACTGGACCGCGGTGCGGCACGGCCTGATGAACGCACACGCTGATATTTTCCCGCAGGTGCCGGCGATCGTGAAGACGCTGCCGGATCCGATCGACCAGATGAAATTGTTCGAACTGATCCAGATCATTCCGAGCCCGACCAAATCCGCGCTCGCCTCACGCGATCTGGCCGGTTACCGGGTTTCCGACCCGAAGGTCATGTTCTATCTGCGCAACAACAGCATGTTCACCTTCGGACAGGCTGACAGGGCCAAAACGTCGGCGACGTTCCGCGAAATCCTCGATGCGATGTGGCTGTTCAACGAAAAGTTCGAACGCGCGCTCGCCAAATTCGAAGAGGTCAGGAAGCAGGGAAAGGGCTGAAGTCGGCAGGCCTCAGATCGGACCGAGCATCGCCCATCGCGGCTCGCAATATGTCTTCATCGCTGAAGCCACACCGCTGCTTATGATGTCACGCCGCTCCTGCGAACCCATCTGGAGTTCTTCGTCCCGGATGATGATCGAGCCCGCTTCCAGCAGCACGGCCGCCATCCGGGTCTTTCTGAGCACGATGAGTTCGTCGTAGCGATAGACGCCGGTCTCCTTGTTCAGGAGCTCACGCTGGTAGCGGCCCATGATCGGCTGGGAATACTGCGCGGCATAGTCGAGGCCCTGCGCCTTCATTTCCCTGCCGATCAGTTCGGCAAACGAGAGGCTGGTCCTGAAATCCGGATTGCTGCGGGAGACGAACACGGAATAGCCGCTGAAGCGGTCGCTGTAACGGCTCTTCTTGCCTTCGAACTCCCACTCCTCGAGGAATTTGTTGGGCACGGAGTCGTGGTGGATCGACAGCAGGAGATCCGCACGCAGATTATTGGCGGCGTCGACGCGCTTGACGAGGCTGCGCCTGGCCTTGCCTTCGGTCAGAAGGAGTTTCGTCTCCGCAAAGCCTTCCGCCTTCAGCTTCTCCTCGATCCGTCCTGCGAGATGAAGATTGTAAGAAAATTCGGAGACGTTGCGCGCGCTGATCGCGCCTTCGGATTCGGAGGTATGTCCGACATCCAGAACAATGCGGAATTTTGCGGGGTCGCACCGGGTGGCGGCCGGTAAGGCCCCCGGGCTCAAATGGATCGGACCCAGCGCGGCGAGTTTCACGTTCTGGCGCTTTGGCGCGGCGGCACGCTTTGCAATGGCCGTCGGCCTGGACGACACGGCTTGCTTTGGCGGCTTGGCTTTTCTTTGCAATTTGCCCTGCTTCGAGCCTTTGAAGAGGTCCGACAGCCAGCCGGCGTGGCTGGACTCGATCGGCAACAGCACCATGGCGGCGAGGGCAAGGACAATGGCGCGGCGACGGGGCCGATATCCCGAAGCAATATTGCCGAGCACACCAATGAATTCGCCGCGATTCATGCCTGCCCTCCTGCCGCGATCATAGAGGGCGGATCGCGGTCCGGGAAGTAGGCCGTCGCCTCGGTTCAGGTCGTTGGCTGCGCCAACAATCGGCTTACCAGCCGAACGGGCTTCCGAACGGCGAGTGCCAATAAGTACGCGGATAGCGATGGCTGCGCGGCCGCTTCTTGATGCCGCCTTGCGGCTCGCCGCTCAACAGCACCACGAATTCTGTTCCCTTGCCGGTTTCCGAACTCGGCGGCTCGTCGGTGACGATCAGGGAGGCTCGCGGCACGGTGCCGGCGATGCTGTTCAGTACGTCCTGCGGAATGGTGATGCGGTCGAGCGCGGCCCTGGCCCTGTCCGAGTCTTTCGGCGGAAGCGTGTCTCGACCGCTGTCGCCGCGCAGCGACACCACGTTCCAGCGCAATTTGGCGTCGTCGTCGGTGCGCTCGGTGGCGGTGAAGACATGCGTGCCGATGGGGCGATCGGGGTCTGCGATCGTTACCGGGCTCTTGAGCACAGGCTTGAAGGCCTGGCGAACGTAAAGCTGCTGGGTCTTGCGGCTGATCAGCACCGACACCGGCTGCAGGTCGCTTGCGACCTGGCGGGCCGCATCAATGGCTACGACGCGCGCCGTTTCCGCCGCGGCGGCCGCATCACGCGCGGACGCGGCCGCATCGAGCCGCATTTGCAGAGCCGCATTCGCGGTGTCCCGTTGCAATTGCAGCTCGGCGACTTTGGCGACCGCCTGCGCCTTGGCGTCCTCGGCCTGCTGCTTTTCTTCCGCCGACATGCCGGAGACCAGCTTGCTCTCGACCGACGCCAGTTTGACCTCGGCCCTGCGCTTGAGGTTTTCCGCGGAGCGAACCGGCGCTTTGGCCTGTGTGGCCTCCAGCTGGGCTGCGGCGGCGGCCGTTCGCGCCTCGGCGGCCTTCCTCGTCGCTTCCTGCGCTTCCGTCGCGCGGGCGGCGGCGAGCGCCGCCGCGCCGGGTTTTGGCTGGAACAGCAGCGGATGGGCGATCTCGACCGGCGCCACGTCGTCCGGCGCGATGATGATCCGGATGCCCATCTTGGTCACATCGAACAATTGCGCGGCGAAATCGAAGGGCAGGCGGATGCAGCCATGGGACGCCGGACGCCCCGGCAGCACGCCGCCATGCAGCGCGATACCCGACCAGGTGATGCGCTGCATATGCGGCATGAAGGCGTCGTCATACAGGTTCGAGTAATGCTCCTCGACCTTCTGGATGACGCTGAAAATGCCGGCGGGCGTCTCGCGTCCCTTCGAGCCGCTCGACACCGGGGCGCGCAGGATCCATCCCTTGGCGTCATAGACGGTGATGCGCTGGCTGCGCAGCGCGACGATGGCCATGACCGGCTCGCCGGCGCTGCGCGACTCAATGGATTCGATCGTGCGGTCTTTTTGGCCGCGCCTGGCATGGGCATCGCTGCCCGCCGCGACCAGCACGGCGAGCGCTGCAACCGCGAGCGATACGGGTCGCAGCCACTTACGCCGGTACTCCGGAACTACGCCACGCGACGTCATACACGTTCCAACTGAACGAACGGGTCACCGCCCCTCAAGCCCGTGTGGAGCGTAACGCCGTTCGGACGGATTTGCCAACCTGGAACTGCGCCGCGCCGTCTACTTCGCTGCGTGACCGCCCTTCGCGCCGCCGACCACGACGCCCGCCGCCTTCTCGATCGGCTTGATCGCCGCGGTGAAGTCCGACTCCGCGCCTTGGTCGCGGATGATGACTTCCCACAGGCGCCCAACTGCCTCCGCGACTTCCATCGACAGCCCCAGCGATTTCATCTCTTCCAGCGCCAGCCGGACGTCCTTGACCATCAACCCCGTTGCAAAGCCGAAATCAAAACTGCGCTGCAGCACCGCGCGCGGAAACTTGTCGCGGCTCGCCGTATTGAGGCCGGAGCCGGCATTGATGACGTCGATCATCACGGCCGGATCGAGCCCCGCCTTGACGCCCATCACCACCGCTTCCGACGTTGCCACCATCGCTGTGGCCGACAGGAAATTGTTGGCGAGCTTCATGGTCTGCGCAGCACCTGGCTTTTCGCCGATGAAGAACACTTTTCCGATCACGTCGAGTGCGGGTTTCACGATCTCGCATTCGGCGCGCGGGCCGGAGACCATCACGGCCAGCGTACCCTTCTCGGCGCCGCCGACACCGCCGCTCACCGGGCTGTCGATCTGCACGATCTTATTCGCCGCCAGCAGGCCGTGAATCTTCGCCGCCATCTGCGAGCCGACGGTGGAGAGGTCGACGAAGCGTTTGACCTTTTTGCCTTCGATCACGCCGCCTGCACCCGTCGCGACGTCGAGCGAGGCCTGCAGCCGCTCGGGCGGCGTGCTGATCAGCGGCCCGGCGCCGAACAGATTGCCGGCGTTCAGGAAGGCGCGATCGACGCGGCCGAAGCGCTGCTGCGTGAACGCGACCAGCGCCTGCATCGCCTCGCGCTGCGTCACATCGCCGGCGAAGGCCGCGGCGTCACCGCCCGCCGCGCTGATCTGAGCGACGACGGCTTCGCAGGCCGCTGGATCGCGCGAGTTGATCACCACCT
>CADEDX010000198.1 GCA_902826195.1 uncultured Bradyrhizobium sp.
CGTGCTCACCTACGGCGCCTCGCATCTGCCCGTGCCCAAGCCGCTCGATCCCGCCGCCGCGCTGAAGGATACCGAGGCGTTCTGGGTCGAATGGTGCAGCCGATGCGCCTATGAGGGCGAATACGGCGACCTCGTCTTGCGTTCCCTGATCACGCTGAAGGCGCTGACCTATGCGCCGACCGGCGGCATCGTCGCCGCGCCGACGACCTCGCTGCCGGAAAAGCTCGGCGGTGCCAGAAACTGGGACTATCGCTTCTGCTGGCTGCGCGACGCCACCTTCACGCTGCTCGCGCTGATCAATTCCGGTTACACCGAGGAGGCCTCCGCCTGGCACCAGTGGCTGCTGCGGGCCGCGGCGGGGTCTCCCGTCGACATGCAGATCATGTACGGCATCATGGGCCAGCGCCGCCTTCTGGAATGGGAGGCCTCATGGCTGCCCGGCTATGAAGGCGCCAAGCCGGTGCGGGTCGGCAACGCCGCGCATGCGCAAGTGCAACTCGACGTCTACGGCGAACTGATCGATGCCTTTCATCAATGGCGCACCGCCAAGCTCGAACTGGATGGAAGCACGTGGGACGTGGAATGCACGGTGCTGGAGCATCTTGCCGAAATATGGGACCAACCCGATCACGGCATCTGGGAGCGCCGGGGTGCAGGCAAACACTATGTCTCCTCGAAAGTGATGACCTGGGTCGCGTTCGACCGCGGCATTAAAAGCGCCGAGACGTTTGGTTTCCAGGCGCCGCTGGAAAAGTGGCGGGCGCTGCGTGATGCCATCCACATCGACGTCTGTGCGAAGGGATTCGATGCCGAGTTGAATTCCTTCGTCGAGTCCTATGGGTCCAAGATGCTCGATGCCAGCATCCTGCTGCTGCCGTCGGTAGGATTTCTGCCGCCGGAAGACCCGCGCGTCCGAAGCACGCTGGCCGCGATCGAACGCCATCTGATGTGTGATGGTTTTGTGCTGCGGCATGACCCCCGCGAAGCGGAGCAGCAGCCGGCCGAAGGCGCGTTCCTCGCCTGCACGCTCTGGCTGGCGGACGCCTGGGTGCTGGCAGGCGAACATCGCAAGGCACGGGAATTGTTTGATCGCGTGGTCGCCGTCGCCAATGATCTCGGCCTGCTGGCCGAGGAGTACGATACGGAGGCCCGCCGCCAGACCGGCAATTTCCCTCAGGCGCTTACGCATATCGCGCTGATCAACACCGCACACAATCTGTGTGCAGCCATTCAATCGGCCGAGAAGCCTGCGATGCAGCGCTCGAAGTAGCTCGTTCTGTCGTTCCGGGGTGCTCGCAAAGCGAGCGCGATATCTATTTCTCAACCGAGCGGGTGGACCCATGGGTTCCGGGTTCTCGCTTCGCGAGCCTCGGAATGACGGCGGATTGCAAAGTCGCGCGAGCCGGCGCCCGTCTTCGCCGCGGCAGGCCCGGGCTGGGGTGAGCCTGCCCTTATGGGAGGATCGGGCGGTCGGGCACCGGCTCGCGCTTGCCGATTGTGCCCGGCGACCAAAGCGGATTTGCCGAACCAAGGCTTTGAGGAACCCTCGATTTATCCTTGATACGGGCTTGATACGCCGAGAGCATAGCGTAACGGCGAACGCCGCTATCCGAGTTGCAGCACCGTCTCCAATGCACGCGCAAATCCATCCTGCTCGTTGCTGTCGGTCACATGCGTCGCGCGCCGCTTGACGCTGTCGGCGGCGTTGCCCATCGCAAACGAGATGCCGCTTTTGGCAAACATCGGCAGGTCGTTCTCCATGTCGCCGATGGTTGCTACCGCCTCGGCCGGAATGCCCAGCCGCTTTGTCATCGACGTCACGAAGGTACCCTTGTCGTGGCCGGACGGGGTGACGTCGAGATAATAGGTCTGCGAGCGTACCGCGGTGGTTTCGTGCCCGACCGCCTCCTTCATCGCCAGTTCGCAACGCTGCAGCAACGCAGCGTCCGAGCTGGCGCCGACGATCTTGCAGGCTTCCCCGAGATGTGGCGTGAAATCCGGAATGACGGTCGGATCGGCCTTGATCGCCCGCTTTTCGAGCGGGACATACTCGCCGTCGGGATTGCGCGTGTACCAGTGCTCGTTGGTGAATAGCCAGATGTCGACGCCGAACATATTCAGAACGTCAAGGCTGCGCTGCGTCGCATCAGCTCCGATCAGGTGCTGTTCGATCGGCTGAAGCGCGGCATCCACGATCGAACTGCCGTTGAAGGCGCCGACGGGAAGTTTGATCGAAAGCGGTTCGATCAGGAAACCCATGCCGATGGTTGGCCGACTGGAGACGATGGTGAAGCCGATACCAGCCGCGTGCAGCTTCTGTACTGCCGCCTTGGCGCCATCGGTCAGAACTTTGTCCTTTGTCAGAAGCGTGCCGTCGACGTCGGAGACGACCAGTGCGATGCGGGTCATTGGGCAACCAGATTTAATTGAGTGACGATGTTATCAATGATTTTCTCCACCGGCGCATTGATCGATACCATGATCGGCTGCTCATCCGTGCCCGGCCGCTCCAGCGTCCTGAACTGGCTGGCCAACAGGCCAGGCGGCATGAAATGTCCCTTCCGCGCGGCGAGCCGGGCGGCAATCAGGTCCTGTGTGCCATCGAGAAAGACGATGCGGATGTCGTCGCGGCCGTGCACGAGCACCTCGCGATAGGCGCGCTTCAGCGCCGAGCAGGCAATCACGACGTGCTCGCCGGCGGCCGACAGGCGATCGATCTCGTCGGCGATCGCCTGCAGCCACGGCCAGCGGTCCTCGTCGGTCAGCGGCTGGCCCGCGCTCATCTTCGCAACATTACTTGCCGGATGAAAGCTGTCGCCGTCCTCGTAGCGCCAGCCGAGGCGCGCTGCGAGACGATCGGCGACGGTGCTTTTGCCCGAGCCGGAAACGCCCATCACCACCAGCGCGCAAGGGGTTTCAGCGCCCACCAAAATTCTCCGGAATCGCCGCGCGGTCCACCAGCCAGACGGTCTCGCTGGTGGATCGTGCGCGGTTGGCGGGCACGTTTTCGCCTGCGAGGACGCGCGTCAGGATTGCACGCTTGTCCGTGCCCGCAACCTCGAACAGCATTTCGCGGCAGGACGCAAGCACGGGCAGCGTCAGCGTCACCCGGGGGACGAACGGGGCGATATTCGCCCTGGGCACGCCGACGACCCAGTGCGCGGTCTCGTCGAGGGCGGGGTCGCCGGGAAACAGCGAGGCGGTGTGTCCATCAGGGCCGACACCCATCAGCACGAGATCGAACAGGGGACGGGCGCTATCGAGCGTGTCCGCGCCGTAGAAGGATTGCAACTCCCGCTGGTAGAGCGCCGCACCGCCGTCGGGATCGGCAGGGTCGGCCGTCGCGGTCGGAATCGGATGGATGTTTTCCGGCGGCGCGCATCGGTCCAGAAAGGTCGCCCGCGCCATGCCCATGTTGTGGAGCGGGTCATCCGCCGGCACGAAGCGTTCGTCGCCGATGAACCAGTGCACGCGATGCCAGGGCAGCCGGTTGCGATACGATTCGGTCGCCAGCAGTTGATAGAGATGCTTCGGGCTCGATCCGCCGGTGAGGCAGATCGCTACGCGGCCGCGGTTAGCAGCTGTCCGGGCCAGCACATGCTCGGCGGCGGCTGCCGCCAGCGCCGTTGGGTCGGCGACTTCGATCACGCGGCGATTGTCGTTCACGGCCATCGTTCACCCGAATTTTCGCCAGCTTCGGCCGTCGCGCCGCAACAGTTCGTTGGCCTCCTCCGGCCCCTCGCTGCCGGCCTTGTAGGTCTTAAGGCCGTCGGCGCCGGCTTTCTTCCAGGCATCGATGAACGGCTGCACTGCCTTCCAGCCGGCCTCGACGCTGTCGGCGCGCTGGAACAGGATGTTGTCGCCGATCATGCAGTCGTAAATCAGCGTCTCGTAGCCGGTGGAAGGCTCGGCATTGAAGTAGTCCTTGTAGCGAAACTTCATCTCGACGCCGTCAATCTGGATCGACGGGCCGGGCACCTTGGTGTTGAACTGCAGCGCGATGCCTTCGTTTGGCGCAACGCCGATCACGAGATAGTTCTGCGCCAGTTTCTCGACCGGAGTGCAGTTGAACATCGCGAACGGCGCCTGCTTGAACTTGATCGCGACCTCCGTGCGCTTGACGCCGAGCGCCTTGCCGGTGCGCAGGTAAAACGGAACGCCGGCCCAGCGCCAATTGTCGATGACGAGCTTCAGTGCCGCATAGGTTTCGGTGGTGCTGCCCGGTGCGACGTCCTCGATTTTCCGGTAGTCTTCGATCTGGTTATCGCCAATACGGCCGGCCAGATACTGGCCGCGCACCGAATTCTGCAAGGCTTCCGCTTCGCTCTGCGGCTGGATCGCGGCGAGCACGTCCGCCTTTGCGCCGCGCACCGAATGGGCGTCGAAACGGATCGGCGGCTCCATCGCGACCAGCGACAGCAGCTGAAACAGATGGTTCGGCACCATGTCGCGCAGCGCGCCGGTCTGGTCGTAGAAGCTGCCGCGACGGCCGACGCCGAGTTGCTCGTCGACGGTGATCTGGACATGGTCGATGTGGTTGCGGTTCCAGATCGGCTCGAACATGCCGTTTGCGAAGCGCAGCACCAGGATGTTCTGCACCGTCTCCTTGCCGAGATAGTGATCGATCCGGTAGATCTCGTGCTCGTCGACGAGCTTGAGCAATTCGCTGTTGAGCGCCTTCGCCGACGCCAGGTCGGTGCCGAACGGCTTTTCGACCACCAGCCGCCGCCACGCGCCGTTCTCGGCCAGCATGCCGGTACGGCCGAGTTCGCGGCTGATCGGCAGGAACGCGTTCGGCGGGGTCGCCAGATAGAACAGCCGGTTGCCGCCGGTGCCCCGCGCGGTCTCCAGTTCGTCGAGTTGCTTGCGCATTGCGTCAAAGGAAGCCGGATCTGTCGGATCGGCCTCGATGCAGGTGAGGCAGCCCAGCAGGCGTTGCGCGATGGCGTCGTCTACCGGACGGGTCGCGAATTCACGCAGTCCCTTCATCAGGCTGTCGCGTAGTTTGTCGCTGGTGACACCCTTGCGGGCGACGCCGACCAGGCAGAACTTTTCCGGCAACAAGTCACTGGCGGCGAGATTATAAAGGGCAGGGACAACCAGCCGGTGCGCGAGGTCGCCGGTCACGCCGAAAATGACGAAGGAGCATGGATCGGGTTTCTTCTGTGCTATCTGACCGACCGCCATGCTGATCAGGCCTTTGCGCCGGGCTTTTTCGGCGGCTCCTTGTGGCCGCCGAATCCCGCCCGCATCGCGGAGAGGATCTTTTCCGCAAAGGTGTGGTCCTTGCGTGAACGGAAGCGCGCATAGAGCGCCGCCGTCAGCACTTCCGCCGGCACGGCCTCGTCGATGGCAGCGTTGACGGTCCAGCGGCCTTCGCCGGAATCTTCGACAAAGCCGGAGTAACTGTCCAGCGTCTGGTTTTCCGCCAGCGCGGATGCCGTCAGATCGAGCAGCCAGGACGGGATCACGCTGCCGCGCCGCCATACCTCGGCGATGTCAGCGATATTCATGTCAAAGCGATGCTCCGGCGGTAGCGCCTCGATATTCGCGTTCTTCAGAATGTCAAAACCCTCGGCGTAGGCCTGCATCAGGCCGTATTCGATGCCGTTGTGGATCATCTTGACGAAATGCCCGGCGCCGGAGGGGCCGGCGTGGATGTAGCCTTGCTCGATGCGCGGGTCGCGGCCCTCGCGCCCCGGCGTGCGTGGGATGTCGCCGATGCCGGGCGCCAACGTCTTGAAGATCGGATCGAGCCGGTCCACCACCGCTTTGTCGCCACCGATCATCATGCAATAGCCGCGCTCGACGCCCCAGACGCCGCCGCTGGTGCCGACGTCGAGATAATGCAGGCCCTTGGCCTTCAGCGCCGCACCGCGGCGGACGTCGTCCTGCCAGAACGTGTTGCCGCCGTCGATGATGACATCCCCCGGCTGCATCAGCTTTGTCAGGGCCTCGATGGTCGCCTCGGTGATCGGGCCTGCCGGCAGCATCACCCAGGCGGTGCGCGGCTTCTCCAGCTTCGCCACGAACTCTTCCAGCGTATCGGCGCCGGTGGCGCCTTCACCGGCAAGGCCGGCCACCGCCTTCGCATCCTTGTCGTAGACCACGGCGGCGTGGCCGTTCTTCATCAGCCGGCGGACGATATTGCCGCCCATCCGGCCGAGCCCGATCATGCCGAGTTGCATATACTGAATTCCCTAGCTGAGTGCTTCCGCAATTGCGGCGTCGAGGGCGGACAATCCCGATCCCAAATCGCCCTTGAGATGGACGCGCAAGGCGCGCCGTCCGCGTTCGGTGAGCACGTCGAAATCGCCGCGCGCCTGCGCCGCCAGGATGATGCCAAAACTCGCCTTCTGGCCTGGTACCTTTAGATCCTTGGCGGCGTCTGCCGTGATCTGCAGGAACACGCCGCTGTCGGGCCCGCCCTTGTAGGCCTGCCCCGTAGAATGCAGGAAGCGTGGGCCGAATTCGGCGCAGGTCGCGACGTGCCTGACGTCGCGCACCGCAAGCCGCATTTTCTGCAGCGACCCGATCGTGCCGGGATGGCGGGCGATGTAGGCGAGCAGGGCGACGTAGTCGCCACTGTCCGAACGCGAGAGATGCGCCTTGATCCACGAGCCCAGCGTTCCGTTGGCGCCGGCCTTGCGCAGCGCGTCGGCATTGTTTTCGTCGGTATAGAGATCGGCCGCGTCGGTCGACATGACGGGCTTTTCCGCTGGCAGTTTTCCGGTCTTCTCGAATGCGCCCGTCAGCTCGCGGGTCTTGATCTTGGCGGCTTCCACGTCGGGCTGGTTGAACGGATTGATGCCGAGCACCGCGCCCGCCACGGCGGTCGCCACCTCGAACCGGAAAAACTCCTGGCCGATGTGGTCGATCGATTTCATCACGATGCGCACCACGGGATGGCCCGCGGCTTCGAGCGCCTTGAGGCGGTCGTCATGCGAGACGTCGTGCTCGCCATCGGTGCGGATATCGATGAAGAAACGGTCGTCGCCGTAAAGCGAGGGATCACCAAGCGGCTCGCCGTCGATCGGGATCAGGCCTTTGCCTTCCTTGCCGGTGGATTCGGCGATCAGTTGTTCGGCCCAGGCGCCGAAATCGGCGACCGTCGGCGATGATGATATCGTCACCTTGTCGCGGCCTTCGAGGCCGGCGAGCCCCATCGCCAACCCAAGCTGCACGCCCGGGTTTTCGTGCGGCGGCACGTCGGCGCCGCAGGAGCGCACCATCGCCAGCGCGTGGGTGATCAGGCTGCGAACATCGATGCCGGCAGCGGCGGCCGGCACCAGTCCGAACGGCGACAGCACGGAGTAACGGCCGCCAATCGTGGGATCGCCGTAGAAGATGCGGGCAAAGCCCTGCTTTGTCGCAACCTTCTGCAGCGACGAACCGGGATCCGTGACCGCGATGAAGCGATGTCCGGCCTTGTCCTTGCCGATGGTCTTCGACACGCGATCGAAGAAATAGTCCTTCATCACGTTCGGCTCGGTGGTGCCGCCTGACTTGCTGGAGACGATGAACAGCGTGTGCTCGAGATCGACCTTGTCCTCCATCGCGCGCACCTGCGCGGGATCGGTGGAGTCCAGCACGTGCAGCTTTGGGAAGCCGGATTTCCTTGCAAAGGTTTCCGCCAGCACCTCCGGCCCGAGGCTCGAGCCGCCCATGCCGAGCACGACTGCATCGCTGAAATTCTGTCCCTTCACGCGGCGGGCAAAATCCTCGTAATCGGCGATGTCGGCGGCGGCGGGACTGTTCAGCCAGCCCAGCCATTTGTCCTCGTCGTCATCGGTCCAGACCGACTTGTCCTTCCGCCAGAGGCGGCGGTTGGTCGCCGCGGCACGCCAGTCTTCCGTGCTCTTCTCGACGGCTTGGCGAATACCGTCGCCGAGCGCGGCCGCGCGCTTATGTGCGACCGCGCCGTAGAGCTTGTCAGCGGCATCAGCGAACAGCTTGACGCCGTCCTTAACCAGTTCGTCGGTGACGGCGTCGAGCGAGATGCCAGACTTTTCGAGCTCTTCCAATACGCGCTTCGCGCCCTCGATATTTTCCTCGAGGCTATCGCGCGGAGTGCCATGGTCGCGGAACGCATCCAGCGTCGCCGGCGGCACGGTGTTGACGGTGTTGGGGCCGATCAGTTCCTCGACATACAGCACGTCGCTGTAGTCCTTGTTCTTGGTGCCGGTGGAGGCCCACAGCAGGCGTTGCGGCCTGGCGCCCTTGGCCGCAAGCTTCTCCCAGCGTGGGCCGGCGAACAGCTTATTGTAGTCCTGATAGGCGAGCTTGGCGTTCGCAATGGCGACCTTGCCCTTCAATGCGCTCAGCCGCTCCTTTTCGCTGGGGTCGTTGGCCCTGGCGATCTTGTCGTCGAGCTGCTTGTCGACCGCGCTATCGATGCGGCTGACGAAGAAGGAAGCGACGCTGGCGACCGGCGCGGGATCGCCGCCATTGGCGACGTATTTTTCGAGACCTTCGATGTAAGCCTCGGCGACCTCGCGATAGACGGCTTGCGAGAACAACAGCGTGATGTTGATGCTGATGCCCTCGCCGATCAGATGTTCGATCGCCGGCAGGCCCTCCGGCGTCGCCGGCACCTTGACCATCAGGTTCTGCCGCTTGACGTCCTTCCAGAGCCGTTCGGCTTCGGCGATCGTCCCCTTGGTATCCATCGCCAGATAGGGCGAGACCTCAAGGCTGACGAAGCCGTCATTGCCGTTGGTGGCGTCGTAAACCGGGCGCAGCACATCGGCGGCGTTCTGGATGTCCTCGATGGCGACCGCCTCGAACAGGTCGGCGACGGAGCGGTCGCCCTTTTGCAGGGCCTTGCCGATCGCGCCGTCATATTCGTCCGAACTGCCGATCGCTTTTTCGAAAATCGAGGGGTTCGACGTCACGCCCTTGACACCGTCGCTATCGATCAGCGCCTTGAGGTCACCCTTGGAGACGAAGCCGCGGGCGAGGAAGTCCAGCCAGATCGCCTGGCCATGGTTTTCGAGGGTTTTGACGGGATTCATGGGGCCTGTTCTGTTCGGTCAGTCTTTTTGAGCTTCCGGCAGCTTTCGGGCGCAGGGCGGGAAAGTCAATATTTGGTTGGCCTGCAGCCAGATGGAATGGCAGGGGGCCGCCGCGATAACGCGACCGTCTCCCGTTCGATCCCCAAATGCCGGTTTTGTCAGTCGACCCCGGAATGGGTCGAACCGGCTTCCTGGGATGTGACACCAACGGTCGCAAAGCACGAAGTCGTGAAGGTGGCCGTCATGAAGCGTCGTTCGTCAATCTCAGCCGGCCTCCTTCTCTTGAGTGCTCTGACCCTGTCCGGCGCGACATGGGCGGAAGCGGCCGGCATCGGCCTGCAGTTGGGCGGGCATGGTCACAATATCCCGCGGGCGATCGCGGGCGGGCATAACCCGCATGTCGATGCCGGACGGGCGCGATCGCAAACCAACACCAGAAGTATTCAACCGGATACGACCGGCGAAAGTACGGCGATCAAGTCGCGCAGCGCTCGACGCGGCAGTCGATCTCAAGGCCGGATGTAAAGATAGCCCTGCGACTGCAATTCGGCGATCCGCACCACACCGCCGCGTTCGGCGGCGACGAAACCCGGCAGCAGATCTTTTAGCGTGACGTTTTGCGACACCATGGTGTTGCCGCAAGCGGCGATTTGGAGACCGGCTTTGGAGAACTGGCCGACGCGCTTTGAGACATCCGGACTGGCGGAAGCCGAATGAAACGCCCGCAATGCCTGACCGTGCACCACCAGCGCGATCGTGACATTGTCGGGACCGCCGACGCCGTCAAAATGGTTCTGGATATTGCCCAGCGCGAAGCTGACCTTGTCGAGATCGTTGAGGTGATAGACCACTTTCAATTTCGTCGAAGGTGTCGCCTCGCCAGCCGCGCTGGCGCGGGAGGCCGCAAAGGCCGCGCCAAGAGCCGAAATCGCGCCCCACAAGATGTTGCGTCGATGCATGGAATTTTCTCTCCGCCAGCGTTATATGTATCACAGACCCATGCAGCCGGTCTCGCCAACCTGCGCGGTGTGGTTCACTTGTGCCGGAGCGCCGCAAGCTCCTTGCGGTCCGTCACCAACTCGGAGCATTCGTGCAGATCCGCACGGTCGACACGGAAAATCTTGTCGTCGGCACCGGCAACCAGATCGTTGCTGGCATCGTCGTCGGCCTTGTTGCGCTCCCAGATCCTGATGCGCTCCAGCCGGATCAATGCAGACTTTTCGTCCTTCATCGCGACTTCGATGCCGCCCCCTTCGCAATCGACGCCGCAACCGAGCCGGATTTCGCCGCCGGTGTTTTCGGCAACGATATGACTGCAGAATCCGCTGGAATCGAAACTGCCGGCGCGGTGACGATATTTGAAGCCGAGGCGGAACGAATAATTGACGGTCTTGTCTTCCGGTGCGTCTTCAGCCGTCACCAAAAGCTTCATCGCGCTGACCTTCTGCTTCGGATGCTGCGCCAGGTGAGCGGCGTCATAGCGCCGCACGAAGCAGGCATAGGTTTTCTTGCCGAGCGGGCCA
>CADEDX010000199.1 GCA_902826195.1 uncultured Bradyrhizobium sp.
CGGCAGCGGCAGAATGCCCGGCATCTTGAACGTGGCGTCGACGACCCTGACGTTGGGATCGTTGAGGTGCTCGGCGAGCCATTCGGTGGAGACGAGCGGATCGGTGGTGGGCATAAGACAAATCCTTTCAAGCTCGTCATGGCCGGGCTTGTCCCGGCCATCCACGTTCTTGCTTGCCACTAATTTTAAGGAAGTGGATGCCCGGGACAAGCCCGGGCATGACGGAGAGAACGAACAACAGTTCGAGCTACCCCTTCTTCTTCGGCTCCCACTTCTCGACCGGGCCGCCGGCGTCGCGCCAGGCGGCGAAACCGCCGCCCATATGGGCGACCGGCTTCAGGCCCATGTCCTGCGCGGTCTTGGCCGCGAGCGCCGAGCGAAGCCCGCCGGCGCAGTGGAAGATGAATTTCTTGTCTTCCTGGAAAATCGGCTTGGCGTAGGGGCTTTGCGGATCGATCCAGAATTCCAGCATGCCGCGGGTGCAGGAGAACGCGCCGGGGATCTTGCCCTCGCGTTCGATCTCGCGGGGATCGCGGATGTCGACGATGACGACGTCAGGATCCTGCAAGACCTTGATGGCGTCGGCCGCGCTGACGGTCTCGATCGCCGCGTTGGCTTCGTCGATCAGGGCCTTGATGCCGGTGTGAATGGTCTGGGGCATTTTGCTGTTGCCTTCTGATATTTTGCTCCGTCATTCCGGACCGATACGAAGCATCAAAACCGGAATCTCGAGCGCATGAAACACTTCTGGATTCCCAGATGCCCAATTGCGCATCTGAGGTGAGCGCTACGCGCGCCCCGGAATGACGAGAACTACCGCACCAGTTCCTTCATCGCGCCTTCGAGGCCCTGGATCGTGATCGGATACATGCGATCGGAGAGCAGGCGACGGATGATGGTGGTGGACTCCGAATAATCCCAGTGCTTCTGCGCCACCGGATTGAGCCAGACCGTGTGCGGATAGGTGCGCGTGATGCGCTCCAGCCAGACCGAGCCGGCCTCCTCGTTGACGTGCTCGACCGAGCCGCCCGGCACCATGATCTCGTAAGGGCTCATCGAAGCGTCGCCGACGAACACCACCTTGTAGTCGTGCGGATACTTATGCAGCACGTCCCAGGTCGGCGTGCGGTCGGTAAAGCGGCGCTTGTTCTGCTTCCACACGCCCTCATACAGGCAGTTGTGGAAGTAGAAATACTCCATGTGCTTGAACTCGGATTTTGCCGCCGAGAACAACTCCTCGACCTGCTCGATATGGGAATCCATCGAGCCGCCGATGTCGAAGAACACCAGAACCTTGACCGCGTTGCGGCGCTCGGGCCGCATGTGAACGTCGAGATAGCCCTGGTTGGCGGTTTTCTTGATCGTGGTGTCGAGATCGAGTTCGTCGGGCGCGCCGGTGCGGGCGAATTTTCGCAGGCGGCGCAGCGCGACCTTGATGTTGCGGATGCCGAGTTCGACATTGCCGTCGAGATCCTTGAACTCGCGCCGGTCCCACACCTTCACGGCGCGGTTGTTGCGGTTCCTTTCCTGGCCGATCCGCACGCCTTCGGGATTGTAGCCATGGGCGCCGAACGGCGAGGTGCCGGCAGTGCCGATCCACTTGTTGCCGCCCTGGTGGCGGCCCTTCTGTTCCTCGAGCCGCTTCTTCAGCGTCTCCATGAGCTTGTCCCAGCCCATGGCCTCGATCTGCTTCTTCTCTTCCTCGGTGAGGTATTTCTCGGCGAGCTTCTTCAGCCACTCCTCGGGAATCTCGGCCTTGTCCATCGCGTCAAGCAGGCTTTCCAGCCCCTTGAACACCGAGCCGAAGACGCGGTCGAACTTGTCGAGGTTGCGCTCGTCCTTCACCAGCGTGGCGCGGGAGAGGTAATAGAAATTCTCGACGGTCTGATCGGCGAGATCGGCGTCGAGCGCCTCCATCAGCGTCAGATATTCCCGTAGCGTCACGGGCACCTGCGCGTCTCGCAGCGATGTGAAGAATTGCAGGAACATGGCCTACAGATTGCCCGACGGGCGGCACACGTCAAGGGCCAGTGCATGGCAAAGGCCGGCGCATGGCTGTCAGGCCTAGACCGGGAGGCTTTTTCAATTACAATCGTCCTTCAAAGGGTTTATTCCGGCAGGGGAAATTCGATGGGCATCATTGCCGCTCTGATCATCGGCGGTATCGCGGGCTGGCTGGCCGGGCTGATCGTGCGCGGCGCGGGTTTTGGGCTGATCGGCAATATCGTGATCGGCATCATCGGCGCGCTGATGGCAAGCTGGCTGCTGCCGCGGCTTGGCGTCAGCCTCGGGGCCGGCTGGATCCGGGACATCGTCAACGCCACCATCGGCGCGGTAATTATTCTGGTGATCCTGTCGCTGATCAGACGCTGACGGCAGGCACTTACTTTCATCGCGACCGCCGGACCGGCGGTCGTTTACTGTTCAGGACCGATAACGGCTTACCGAAAACCTGCAAACGAACAAGACGAACAACAAGGCAAACGGATCGATGAAATTTACCGGCACCAAGGACTATGTCGCCACCGACGACCTCAAGGTCGCCGTCAACGCCTCGATCGTGCTCGAGCGCCCGCTGCTGATCAAGGGCGAGCCCGGCACCGGCAAGACCGTGCTGGCGGAGGAAGTTTCAAAGGCGCTCGGCGCGCCGCTTCTGACCTGGCACATCAAGTCGACCACCAAGGCGCAGCAGGGCCTCTACGAATACGACGCGGTATCGCGTCTGCGCGACAGCCAGCTCGGCGACAGCAGGGTTTCCGACATCTCCAACTACATCAAGCGCGGCAAATTGTGGGAGGCCTTCACCCACGACAAGCGCCCGGTGCTCCTGATCGACGAGATCGACAAGGCCGACATCGAGTTTCCGAACGACCTGCTGCTCGAACTCGATCGCATGGAGTTCTTCGTCTACGAGACCGGCGAGAACATCAAGGCGAGCCTGCGCCCGATCGTGATGATCACGTCCAACAACGAGAAGGAACTGCCGGACGCCTTCCTGCGCCGCTGCTTCTTCCACTACATCAAGTTCCCCGACGCCGATACCATGGGCCGGATCGTCGACGTCCACTTCCCCGGCATCAAGAAGCGGCTGGTGGAGGAAGCGCTGCGCATCTTCTTCGAGGTGCGCGAAGTGCCCGGGCTGAAGAAGAAGCCATCCACGTCCGAGCTGCTCGACTGGCTGAAGCTGCTGCTGAACGAGGACATCACCCCGGAAATGCTGCGGGAGCGCGACCCGCGCAAGCTGATCCCGCCGCTGCACGGCGCGCTGCTCAAGAATGAACAGGATGTGCATCTGTTCGAACGGCTGGCGTTCCTCTCCAGGCGCGAAGTATAATTCGCTAACGATAGACGGCGCCAGAACCTAAGGTTCTGGCGTTCTGCTTTGCAGGCCACGACAAACAAAAAGAACAGGGAAGATGAACGTTCAAACGCAGATCGACAAGACTTCACCCGGGGCCACCGAGCATTTCGACGTTCTGATCGCAGGCGCCGGCATCTCCGGCGTCGGCGCAGCCTATCACCTGACCACGCAATGCCCGGGAACGACGTTCGTGGCGCTGGAAACCCAAAAAACCTTTGGCGGCACCTGGACCACCCATCGCTATCCCGGCATCCGCTCCGACAGCGACCTCCACACCTTCGGCTATCGCTTCAAGCCGTGGACATCTGCACCGATCGCGACCGCCGCGGAAATTCGCAAATACATGGGCGAAGTGATCGAGGAGAACGATCTCGGCCGCCACATCCGCTACCAGCACACCATCACCTCGGCAAAATGGTCGAGCGACGAAAACCTCTGGACCATCGAGGCCACGCGAACCGACACCGGCGAGAAGCTGCGCTTCACCACCGACTTCTTCTGGATGTGCCAGGGCTACTACCGCCACATCGAGGGCTATACGCCGGAGTGGCAGGGCATGGCCAAGTTCAAGGGCAGAATCGTCCATCCGCAGAAATGGCCTGAAGATCTCGACTACAAAAACAAGCGCGTCGTGGTGATCGGCTCGGGCGCGACGGCCGCAACCCTGATCCCGGCGATGGCGCAGGACGCCGCGCATGTCACCATGCTGCAGCGTTCGCCGACCTATTTCCGCACCGGGCGCAATGCCATCGAGATTGCCGAGGAATTGCGAAAGCTGCAGGTCGACGAGACCTGGATCCATGAGATCACCCGGCGAAAAATCCTGTTCGACCAGGACGCCTTCACCCGCAAGACCTTTGCGGAGCCGGAAGCCGCCAAGAAGGACTTGCTGTCGGCGGTAGAGGCCTATCTCGGCAAGGATTACGACATCGCGACGCACTTCACGCCAAAATACCGGCCGTGGCGGCAGCGCATCGCCTTCATCCCGGACGGAGACCTGTTCCAGGGCATCAAGTCGGGCAAGGCCTCCGTCGTCACCGACGAGATCGACCGCTTCACCGAAAAGGGCATCTTGCTGAAGTCAGGCAAGGAACTCGAGGCCGACATCATCGTCACCGCGACAGGCTTCAACCTGTGCGCCAACGGCGACATCGCGTTCGAAGTCGACGGCAAGCCGCTCGATTTCGCCGACACCGTGACCTATCGCGGCATGATGTTCACCGGCGTGCCCAATCTCGTCTGGGTGTTCGGCTATTTCCGCGCCAGCTGGACGCTGCGCGTCGACCTCGTCGCCGACTTCGTCTGCCGCCTGCTCACGCACATGAAGCAAACCGGCGTGAAGAAGGTGACGCCGCAGCTTCGTCCCGAAGACCACAACATGCCGCTGCTGCCGTGGATCGATCCTGAAAACTTCAACCCCGGCTACATGATGCGCGGCATGCACCTGCTGCCCAAGCGCGGCGACAAGCCGGAATGGCAGCACAATCAGGATTACTGGGCGGAAAAGGACGAATTCCCGAACATCGACCTGAAGGACAAGGCGTTCATCTACGGCTGACGCCTGCCAAACCGCGAAGATTCTTGAACCGCTCCCGTTCGGGAGCGGTTTTTTTATACCTCCATCTGCATAATATCGACAATTATGTATACCGTATGGTCGTAATTTCGGACTTTTGGCTCGACTAATCCCTTATAGTGTATACATACTGTACCCTTAATGCCTTTGGGAGTGAGCCATGCCGTCATCGTTCCCGCTCAATACGTGGTACGCCGCCGCCTGGGATATCGACCTCAAGCACGCGCTGTTTCCGCGCACGATCTGCGGCAGGGATGTCGTGATGTACCGCCAGTCCAACGGACAGGTTTGCGCGCTGGAGGATGCCTGCTGGCACCGGCTGGTGCCGCTGTCCAAGGGACGGCTCGACGGCGACACCGTCGTCTGCGGCTATCACGGGCTGAAATTCAACGCACAGGGCCGCTGTACCTACATGCCCTCTCAGGACACCATCAACCCCTCTGCCTGTGTCCGTTCCTATCCCGTGGTCGAACGGCATCGTTTCATCTGGCTGTGGATGGGCGACCCGGCGCTGGCCGATCCCGCGCTGGTGCCCGACATGCACTGGAACGACGATCCGGCCTGGGCCGGCGACGGCAAGACCATTCATGTGAAGTGCAACTACCGTCTCGTGGTCGACAATCTGATGGACCTGACCCACGAGACTTTCGTGCATGGCTCCAGCATCGGGAATGACCACGTCGCCGAAGCCCCGTTTGACGTCACCCATGGCGACAAGACAGTCACTGTGACGCGCTGGATGAAGGGCATCGATGCCCCGCCGTTCTGGGCCGCACAGTTAGGCAAGCCCGGCCCTGTCGACCGCTGGCAGATCATCCATTTCCAGGCGCCCTGCACCGTCAACATCGACGTCGGCGTAGCGCCCGCCGGCACCGGCGCGACGGAAGGCGACCGAACGCAGGGCGTCAACGGCTTCGTGCTCAACACCATGACGCCGGAGACCGACACCACCTGCCATTACTTCTGGGCGTTCGTCCGCAATTACCGGACGTCAGAGCAGAGGCTGACCACCGAAATCCGCGAAGGCGTCTCCGGCATCTTCCGCGAGGACGAAATCATCCTGGAAGCGCAGCAGCGCGCGATGAACGAAAATCCGGACCGCACCTTCTACAACCTCAACATCGATGCCGGCGCCATGTGGGCACGGCGCGTGATCGACCGCATGGTCGCGCGCGAAACCCGACCGCAGACCGTTCAAGCCGCGGAGTAAGGCCATGAGTGAACGCGAAGCCGAGCGCTCCGTCTCGCAAACCGTGCGCGCGCAACTGGCGCTGCGCGACATGATCCTGTCCGGTCGGCTGCGCCCGGGCGAACGCATCAGCGAACTGCAGGCGGTCGATATCACGGGCGTTTCGCGGACGCCGGTGCGGCTGGCGCTGGTGCGGCTGGAGGATGAAGGGCTGTTGCAGGCAATCCCTTCCGGCGGCTTCATGGTGAAGGCTTTCACCGAACGCGACATTCTGGACTCGATCGAACTGCGCGGCACGCTTGAAGGCCTCGCCGCCCGCTTTGCAGCCGAGCGCGGCGTCAGCGCGCGCAGCCTCGAGCCGTTAAAGGAATGCCTGGGCGATCTCGACCAATTGGTGCGGCAGGATCCGATTTCGGTCGAAGCCTTTTCCGCCTACGTGACCATGAACGCGCGCTTCCACGCCCTGCTCAATGAACTCTCGGCCAGCGCGCCGCTGATCCGCGAAATCGATCGCGTCTCGGCGCTGCCGTTCGCATCCCCCTCCGCATTCGTGATGGCGCAGTCGGCGTTGCCGGAAGCACATCAGATCCTGCTGCTCGGACAGGACCATCACCGCATCGTCGTCGACGCCATCGAGAACCGGGAGGGCGCGCGGGCCGAGGCCGTGATGCGCGAGCATTCGCGGCTCGCCGCGCGCAACCTGCGGCTGGCAATCCGCAACCGCACGCATCTCGAATTGATGCCGGCGCTCGCTCTTTTGAAATCGTCCGTCGAATAGAGGCCACCATGCGTTTTGCCGAGCAATGGAGCTGGTGCACCGTCGAAACCGTCCGCGACGTGACGCCCACGATCCGCGAATTCAGACTGCGCCCCGAGAACGGCCGCGTGCTGCCCTACCCGGCCGGCAGCCATATCGGCGTCACCGTGCTGATCGACGGACAGCCCGCACGCCGCTCCTATTCGCTGGTGGAAAATGGCGATGCCGCTACCTATCGTATCGCCGTGCGGCTGGCGCCGGATAGCCGCGGCGGCTCGCGCGGGATGTGGAAATTGCGAGCCGGCGCGCGGATCGAGATTTCAACTCCCGCCTCCCTGCTCGAAATCGACTGGACGCGGAAGAATTATTGCCTGATCGCGGGCGGCATCGGCATCACGCCGATCACCGGCATCGCGGCCGCCCTTCGCCGACGGAATATCGACGCGGCCCTGCACTACGCCGTCAAATCCCGCGGCGATGCCGCCTTCCTCGACGAACTTTCGGCATTGCTTGGGGATCGTCTGACCGTGCACGCCTCCGATGAGGGCACCCGCCTCGACCTCGAAGCTACGTTCCGCGCTTTGCCGGACGATGCCATCGCCATCATGTGCGGACCGATGCGGATGCTGGAGGCGGCGCGACGGGCCTGGAACGATCCAGGCCGCGCGCCCGCCGATCTGCGCTACGAGACTTTTGGTTCCAGTGGCCTGAAGCCGACCGCGGAATTCCGCGTGCGACTGAGAGGCGCCGACACCGAACTGGTCGTGCCCCAGAACAGCTCGATGCTGGACGCGCTCAACGACGCCGGCTTCGAGGTGATCTCGGACTGCCAGCGCGGCGAATGCGGCGTCTGCGCCGTCGACGTCGTCGCCGTCGACGGCGAGATCGATCATCGCGACGTGTTCTTCAGCGACCAGCAGAAGCACGACAACCGCAAGATCTGCCCCTGCGTCTCGCGCGCGATCGGCGTCGTCACCATCGATACGCTGTACCGGCCGGAAGCGGCGCACATCGTCAGCACTCCGAATGCACGCTGTGCACCCAGAAGCGGACATTGAGTCAAAGTCGATGCGTAGCCGCGAGGCGCTTATCTAGAATTCGACCGATCCAATCGCGGATACTGGTAGAGGCTTACTCCTACTCACCCTCAATCAATAGATTCCATTTCCGTCATGCTGCTGACGCATTCTCTGTCTTAGTCAGCGAGAACTAAGAACACCTGTGCAAGGACCACACTGGTTCCCACAACGGTTCCGTAGCCTAGATTGGCGCGTATCCGCAAAAAATTGTCGCGAGTTCGTCAACGCATCCGCGTTCGCTCGACATTTTTTGCGGCTTCGGGAACCGAACGTTCTAGAAAATCAATCAAGGAGCTATAATGTTGTTTCGCTTGCG
The DNA here is from genome assembly GCA_902826195.1 of uncultured Bradyrhizobium sp. Lineage (GTDB taxonomy): Bacteria > Pseudomonadota > Alphaproteobacteria > Rhizobiales > Xanthobacteraceae > Bradyrhizobium. The sequence goes on from CADEDX010000199.1 coordinate 8,279, forward strand.
CGCCGCAATTTGCGGCGCCGTATGTGCGCTTGCGTGCTCTGCTACTGATGCCCGAAGTGAAAACGTTGCAGTTCATTCAAGGGCCGTCGTCGATGACGCATCCGGGGATGCGATCGTCGGCGCTGCATCCACGTACAATCCGTTCCGGCCCGGATGGCGGGAGGGTGGCCCGAACACAGCCTCCGGCGAGCGCTATGATCCCTCTGTCTGGACGGCTGCCATCAAGACCAGCTTGCGCCAGAAATTTGGTGGGGTCCGATATGGCGAGAGGCCGAAGTATGCCCTTGTTGAAGCCATAGGCAAGAAGGTCATCGTCAAGATCAATGACGTGGGACCACTCATGCCTGGCCGCATCATTGACCTGAATGAGCGAGCGATGCGCTATTTCGATCCGAGCCTGCAGCTCGGGGTGATTTATAGCGTAATCGTCAGGCCGCTTTTCGGCGACTACTGGATCCCCGGCCCGGTTGGCTGACCCTCGCATGTGGAAGAAGCAGAGCGCGGTCCGCTGGACTGTTTGGTCGCGGCAACCTAGCTGACATGAGGTTTCGACAAGTGTCCGCTCTGCGCGCCGCGAACCGCCACCGTCGGCAAACGGACGCACGCGCGCGATCTTCCAGGCAATGGCTTGATCAGCCGCAATTCCAACAGGCCCGATCGGCGTCCGCGTCCGGCACTGGCCACGCTGCCGCCATAGTAGCGACCGCCGTACGAGCCGGGCCGGCCGAAATAGTTACAGTCGCCATCGGGTCCGCAATAACGAGGGACTCGATCGGTATACCGGGGGCGCTGGTTGCGGCGCGCCTCAACTCTGGTATCGGCTACCTCATCTCATTACGACCTAGGCCGGCTCGGCGAACTTCACCGCCTCCGGCGCGGTCTTGCCGCGGATCATGTCCGAGGCCTTGTCGGCGATCATCAGCGTCGAGGCGTTGAGGTTGGCCGAGATCATCCGCGGCATGATCGAGGCGTCGACCACGCGCAGACCCTGCAGGCCATGCACGCGCAACTGGTCGTCGACCACAGCCCATTTGGCGTCCGCTGGTCCCATGCGGCAGGTGCAGCCGGGATGGAACGTGGTGGTGCCGCGCTCGGTTACAGCAGCGAGGATTTCGTCGTCGCTCTGCACCTTCGGTCCCGGGAAATCCTCATAGGCATAATAGGGCGCGAGCGGCTTTGACGCGAGCAGCCGGCGCGCCAGCTTCATGCCGGCAACAACGACGCGGCGGTCGATTTCCTCGACCAGATAATTGGTCTGGATGATCGGCTGCGTGAACGGATCGGCGGAGCGGATGCGGACATAGCCGCGGCTTTCGGGACGCTGCTGCCAGGAGGCCACCGTCATGCCCGGCTCGTCCTCGAGCTGGCCCTGCACGCCTTCCTTGTAGCTTGCCGGCGTGAAGGTGAGCTGCAAATCGGAGCTTTCGGTGGTCTCGCCGGAATGCCAGAAGCAATAGACCATGGTCGGCGACAGCGAGAGCAGACCGCGCCGTGTCGTCGCCCATTTCAGCGCCTCGACCCACAAGCTGAGGCCACGGCGAAGCTCGTTGATCGTCCGGATGTTCTTGACGCGCGCGACCGAACGCGGCGCGTAGTGATCCTGCAGGCCCTCGCCCACGCCCGCCAGCGCGTGGCGGACCTCGATGCCGTGCGATTGCAGCAAGTCCGGCGAGCCGACGCCGGACAGTTGCAGCACCTGCGGCGAATTGTAAGCGCCGCCGGACAGGATGACTTCCTTGGCAGCGCGCACTTCGACCGGCGTGCCGCCCTTGCCGCCTTTGAGGTAACGCACGCCGACGGCGCGCTTGCCCTCGAAGATGATATTTGTGACATGCGCATGCGTACGCACGTCGACATTGCCGCGCTTGCGTGCCGGATGAAGGAAAGCTTTCGCCGCGCTCATGCGCAGGCCGCCCTCGATGGTGCGCTGGCAGTAGGACACGCCTTCCTGGATCGCGCCGTTGTAGTCCGGATTGCGCGGGATGCCGAGGCTGACGGCGCCTTCCATGAAGGCCTCGCACAGCGGATCGTTCCAATCCATGGTCGTGACGGTGAGATTGCCATCGCGGCCACGAAACGTCTCGTCGCCTTCGCCGACGCGGCGCTCCATCCGCTTGAAATAGGGCAGAATATCCGGATAGCCCCAGCCGCGATTGCCTAGCTGCGCCCAGGTGTCGAA
>CADEDX010000200.1 GCA_902826195.1 uncultured Bradyrhizobium sp.
CGATTGAACGTGTCCCGCTCGAACTCCTGCGCGAACCGCTGGTCTGGTTTTTTGCCGAGCACTATCGGCATCGCGATGTCTGCAAGCGACTTCTTGTGATGGCCAGGACGGTCGTGCAGGAGCCAGATGCGCTGGAAGAGATCCATGAGTTCCTGGACTATGATCTTGCAGTGCACGTCATCGATGAGGAAGACGATCTCTTTCCCTTGATGAGGCGCAGGTGTGAGCCTGATGATCACATCGAAAGCGTCCTTGGTATGCTTTCTGGAGAGCATGCCAGCGACCTCCAATTGGCGAGTGCGGTCAAAGCGCTGGTTGCCAAGGCGAGGGCTGATGGGCGAGGGCTCGCGGCTTATGCCGACGCCTGGGCGGTCATCGAGCCGTTCTGTGTTTCCCAGAAGCGGCACATAGCCGTGGAGAACGCAGTCGTTCTTCCTATTGCAAGGCTCCGACTGACTTCAAGCGACCTGCGCGGGCTGGGTCAGCGCCTCGCAGCGCGACGCGGCCTTCCCGATCCTTTCGTCCAAGCCTCATGATTGACCAATTGCTCAGCAATAACATGGCGTGGGCCAGCGCCCGCATCCGTGCCGACCCGCAATTTTTCCGACGGCTTTCAGCTCAGCAGGCGCCGGAATATCTCTGGATCGGTTGCAGCGACAGCCGCGTTCCGGCCAACGAGATCGTTGGGCTCGATCCGGGGGAGCTGTTTGTCCATCGCAATATCGCCAATCTGGCGCCGCCGCGGGACATGAACTTTCTGGCCGTACTGCAATTCTCGATCGAGGTCCTGAAGGTTCGGCACATCATCGTCTGCGGCCACTATGGGTGTGGAGGCGTGCGAGCAGCGTTGGACAAGGAGCGCCGGGGGTTGATCGATCACTGGCTCCAGCCGGTGGCCGACCTGGCGCACCGACACCAGACCCATCTCATGGCAATTTCAGACTTCGAGACGCGTGTGAATGTCGCCTGCGAACACAATGTGCGTGCGCAGGTGGAGTATGTTGGCAGGAATCCCTTCGTGACGGACGCCTGGCGCAGGGGGCAGACACTCTGCATCCACGGATGGATCTACTCGATCCGCGATGGGCTGCTCCGCAATCTGGAACTCAGTGTGGATCGTCCAAGCCAGGTTGATGAACTGGCGGCACGTCAATGGTTCCCCGATGCCTGACCTGGGGGTCGTCATCCTGGCTGGCGGCGAAGGCAAGCGAATGGGCGGCCTCAAACCGGACCGGATCTTCCGCGGAGAGCGGCTGATCGATATCGCCGTCGATAGAGCGCGCTCCTGGTCGCCGATTATACTGATCAGCGTCCGCACAGTTGGGCAGGTGAGGGCCCCTGCCGGCGAGCAGCTGCTCGATCGGCAAAATATCGAGGGACCGCTAGGCGGACTGATAGCTGCGCTGGAGCGGGCGCAAGCCCTGTGCCTCAGTCATGTTGTGACGCTGCCGTGTGACATGCCGCTGGCTCCCGCCGATATGGCAGAGCGTTTGTTCGATACTTCCAGGCGCGAGGAACGACCAGCTGTCGCCTGCTCGGTTGGCAGACGACATCCAGTATGCGCTGTATGGCCTGTCGCCTGTCTTGCCGAAATACTCGACTACGCCATCGCGGGGCGAAGGAGCCTGGTGGGGGCTCTGGAGGCCTGTCACGCGGTGGACGTCTGGTGGAGCGGGTCAGAGACAGATCCATTCGAGAATATAAACACACTGTCGGACTTGAGGCGTTTGAGCGAGTGAGGTTGTGGCAGCCTACCGGCTGCATCAAATCTCCGTTGCATTCCGATCGTCGGGTTCCGAAGCAGCCCCAGCATGCATGGCGACGGGTTTCAGATGGACGTGGTCGCGCGCGATTGCGGCGCTGGCCGTCGGTCAGTTTTCGAGCATCGGCTTCGATCACAACGAGTATCCGCCGCGCACTGAGGCCTTCCGCGCTGCGCTCGCAAGGAAAACATGCTGTGGTCCTGCTCTTCGCACCAAAAAGGTAGCGCCGCCCGGGTCACGAATCCTGAACGCCGCAATCTTCAGGCGTGCAAACCGCACTTTCATTGGTGGTCGCCGATCCACCTGAGAGACTGGTCTCTCCGACAAGCGCCATGATATCAGCAGCGAGGCGCAAATCCGGAATATGGCCAAACACGTTTCTGCGGAGCCGGCCGCTGCGGTCGAACAACAATGTCGTGGGCGTTCCGCGCATCGCGTAGGCTTGCATGGTCATGGGAATGGGATCGCAGGGATTGGCTTCGTCGACCCCGACCGGAATAGTGATCCGGTACTCGTGAAGGAATGCTGCGAGTGAAATCGGCGTCATCGCGTCGTGGTGCTCGAACACCGTATGCAACCCCACGACGGCAAGTTCGGCTTCCGAGAAAGCCTCCCGAACACGCAGCGCCTGTGGAAGGCTTTCACTGACACAGCCAGGACACAGCATCTGGAAAGCGCTCACCATTACGACCTTGCCACGCAGGGCGCCAAGGGACAGGGGTACTTTCGAATTCAACCAGCGAGAGACGCGCCACTCAGGGCTGGCAGGATAAATGTCTTTCATCTTACTTCCTTGTGCAGACCGACCGTCTGCCCGTGCGCCGCTTACCGGCGAGGCACGGGCAGGCAGCGGCTACTGGTTGGGTTTGCCGGGCAGGCTGAGATCGCCCGAAGCAACCTCAAAGACATTCGCGACGCACAGCAGCGGCGCGTGTGCGCTTGCGCTGACACGAAGACCCGCCGTCACACCATCAAAGCGGGCCGCCTCAACGATGCCGATATCATCGAAAGGCACGCGGACTTCCACCGTGTCTCGATCAAGTTGAGGCTGCCAACCGGGACTGTCGATGTGGATAGGAACGCCGGGCCACGTCTTGGGCAGACGCGGCTTTCGGCCCTCCGGAATATCGATCACCTTGAGTGCGCCCTTGCCGCACACATCGTCCGGTCCCAGCACGACCCAATGCATGTGCCAAAGGCCACCATCGTTGGTGCGGTCGCCATCATGCGTCTCATCGAACAGGGGGGTATCGTCGAAATCCGGGTGGGATGTCACGGCAGCCGCCAGAATGCCTGCATCCCGATCGAATCCGACCTCAAAGGGATCGATCGTGGTCGGCCAGACATACGAGAACACCTCGCTGCCAGCGAACTGCCCGGTCGGAATCGGTCTGGTCGCGCCTGCCTTGCCCGACACAGCCATGTGGAACACCGCTGCGTTCCCGTCCGTCGTTATCTTGGCGTGCACGATGTCGAACGGGGCCAGAACAGCAGGAGACGCCGGGTTGCTGATACCCCCCGTATGGGTGTGAGATGGCTGCGTCGAACCGGTCTGGACGGGCGGCGACTGCGTGCAGGCCGCCAAGGAGATAAGCGCAAGCGCCGCCGCCTGAATGGGTTTGCTGTTCATCAGGCAGCTCCTTTGACATCGGCCATCGAGGCCCCGAAGTTTATGTGGAAGGCTGTCCCATCGATCACGAAGGCGGGGACAGATTTGACGCCCAGCTTTTCGGCTTCTGCGATGCGTTGAGGCGCGGTTGCAAAATTGACGATCTCGACATCGTAGCGAGCGGGATCGAGTGAGCCGGCGAGAGCTTGCTCGGCGCTCATGCAGACGGCGCAACCGGCGTGGTAGAAGGTGGCTCCTGTTTTCATATTAGGACTCCTATGTATTATGCGCATGGAAGCGATGCGCTCGCTTGCTTGAGACAACGTCTCAAATTCTTGTGCGGGCGATGAAGCTCAGGCGGCGTTGACCTCGCGATGCTCCGGACAGTCGATCCGAAGATCGCCAGCCCCAAGAGCGACGTCCATCAACCTGCAATGATGCGGTGCCGACTTGCCCGGATGCGCATCCCGCGCGAAATGCCGACAGCTCAGGCACATACGCTGGCGTGAAATCGCGCCTTGCGTCTGCAAAGCCAGAATGGCGCGGGAAACGATCCCCAGCAGGTCGACACGGTCGCTTTCGGAAAGAGCTTCAATCATCCCGCCGAAGCTCATCGGCCAGCGCCGCGCCAGCGCCTTGCCGGCGGGTGTCGCCCGCAGGAGCACGGCCCGCCCATCGGCTGGATCGGAAATCTTCTCAAGATACCCTTTGCGCTCCAATGCAGAGACTGCATCGCTCCCGGTCGGCTGACTGACGCCGATATGCGCAGACGCAAACGACAGGCGGACGCCCTTGGGGCGCGCCATAAGCAACCGCAGAATATCACCCTGCGTAGGCGTCAGGCCTTCAACCTCGCCCGTGCGCCAGTCATCCTGCCGCGACACGGCCGCGAGACGGGCCAATCCTTCTGACAACTGATCGATCTTCATACATAGGACACCTATGTAATATGTTTGAGCTCGTCAAGTCATCATGCGTGGGTGGGGGGCTCAATCATCATAGAGACAAAAAAGACAGGCGGGCAGCCGAGCCTGACGGGCGCGCAGTAGGATGCTTCGATGTGAGCAGCCCTGTCGTACGGGCGAGGCTTGGCTCCTCGAGGTCCGGCTGTATGCGATCGTTGCGACGTCCGGTTTTCGCAACACCGTCTACGGTTTGGCGCCGGGCATAGGGTGTGCTTGGCAGTGGTTGGCGAGCCTAAAAGCTACCAACGGTGGCGACGAAGAGGAACACGAACAGCACAGTCAGAAGCAGCATGTTGACGAGCATTCGGACCATGCCCCGCTCGTTCTCGTTCTTGATCCCCATGACATCGCAAACCGCATTCGAAGGTCGCATTAGCAGCCGAAGCATCGAGAGTTCCTCGCTCACAGTCAGACGGCGCAACTTGTCGCCGACGCAACCTTGCACTTCCTGGAGAATAAAGCAATATATAAGATACTGCTTTAGGAGCGACCATGCGTCTCAACCTCCAGTCGGACTACGCGCTCAGGATGCTGATGCATCTCGCGTCCAGTCCTGACCGGCTGGTCACGATCGGCGAGGTCGCCGACCGGTTCCGGATTTCTCACAACCACCTGATGAAGGTCGCCTACCTGCTGGGAAAGGAGGGGCTTATCCACACGGTACGCGGACGCGCCGGTGGATTGCGTCTGGCGGGAAGGGCAGAGAAAATCCGGGTCGGTGACGTCGTCCGACGGATGGAGGGTGACATCCACCTGGTCGAGTGTTTCGCCGCAGAGCCGGGCGGCTGCGTTATTTCCGGCGCGTGCAGGCTCAAAGGGGTGATGCACGAAGCGGTCGATGCATTCTTCAGCGTACTCGACCGGTACACGCTGGCAGACCTGGTCGCGAATCCAAAACTTCGCGCACTGTTGAACAGCGAGGCCGCCTGATGGGCGATCCTGTCGTTACAGCTCATGCGCGTCGCGCCGAGATCCAGCGACGTGCAAATGTCATTGGTATCGACGAGGCCTACATATCGCTGTTGGTAGATGAGTTCTACAGGCGCATCCGCGCCGACGAGACGCTTGGACCCATCTTCGAGGAAGCGATCGGAGACCGATGGGACTATCATCTCCCGCGAATGAAGAGCTTCTGGGCTTCGGTCGCACTCAATGCGGGCACGTATTCTGGTCAGCCAGTTCCGGCCCATAAGAAGTTGAGCCAGGTCGAGCAGTCGCATTTCCAGACCTGGCTGGCGCTGTTTCGCCAGACCCTGCAAGACACCGCTCCCACCCCCGAAGCGGTGGACTATTTCATGGAGCGCGCCAATCGGATCGCTGAAAGCCTGCAGCTCGCGATGTTCGGTTTTCCTGGCTTGCCCGTGAAACGACAAGGGTGACGAGATGAATGATACTCCGACGCCGTCACCATATCGCTCAACGCCCGTGTTCGACGAAGCCACCTTACCGGCCGCCCTTCGCCGCGAGCACCGCACCAAGCTGGGTGTGTGGGGTGTCATTCGTGTTTTGGACGGAGAGCTGAAGCTGACCTTCACGGAAACAGGCGACACCCAGATGCTCTCGCCCGGCGCGCCCGGCCTCATACTGCCGGACCAGCCGCATCTGGTCGAACCGCAAGGCCCGGTGCGGATGCAGGTCGACTTTTACCATGAATGTCCGAACTCGAACTCCCTGGCGACAAAGGGCTAGAAGCCCCGAAGACCGAAAACGGGCAGTGCTTGGCACGACCATGCGCACGTGCTGGTCGAGTGGTGTCTCACCGGCGGTAGTGCGCCACCCGGAATTCGCACAAGGCCAGCCTTGCGGGCGCTGACAACAAGAAACGACGCGGCGGCTGCACGAGATCAGTTACCCGGGGGGGGCAATCGCCACTTGCTGGCTCCCGAGAGGAATACCCGGAGCCGCACGCCCTACGTGACCAATAGGATGCTCATTGACGTTGCGTGGCGTGCAAAGCCTGAGGCAGCTCGCCTCGGGGCTGAATGACGCTTCGCGTACCGACTTTCTGCGAGATCGGGGTCAACAGTCTGGTGCTGTGCCTTTAACCGGCGCCTCGCATGCAGCACGTTCACGATCTCTGGTTTGAGCGCGTCGTGCGCCGACCGTCGTCGCGAGACTATCTCGAAGTCTCGCACGTGTTGGTCGTGGTCACCGATCTGTTGACCGACCTCGACATCACAGACTCCGATGCGCTCGACTATCTCGAGACCGAGCTACGCCGGCAGTACGCCGAGGCGAACGATATCCGCTTCGTGCCGCTGGGGCGTGGGACGCGGAAAGGCCAGTGAGCTGATGCCGGGACCATAGCGCACGACCAGGTCAAAGGCGCTAGGTCCTCGAACGCAGCCGGGTTGAGCTACCCGTTGCGGTGTCACAAAAGCCGAATGGCGTTGGGGTCACTAACGGGAGTCAGTTTGCGCCTTGATGGACAGCGCTGTCGGGCGAGGTATTGAGTTGTGGCTGGGTTGAGCGCACGCCATCGGATCGTTCCCCCCACGTAAACAAAGGATAACACAGCGATGCCGACAGGGATTGATCGCCGCACGGCGCTGGCTGCCACGCTAACCGCCGGTGTCATGCTCGCCGCTCAAGGATGCGCCACTGCGCAGCAGTCCGCAGCCGCTGTTTCGCTAAAAGGTTATCAGGCCAAACCGCTGCCATTCGACCCGAAAACAATCCCCGGACTGTCCGAGAGAATTCTCGTAAGTCATCACGACAACAATTATGTGGGCGCGGTGACGCGTCTTGGCGCAATCGAGGCGCAGGTCGTGCAGCTGGATCCGGCGGCTCCGGGCTTTATGTTCAACGGTCTCAAGCGCGAGGAACTGCTCGCGATGAATTCGATGATCCTCCACGAGCTTTACTTCGCTTCGCTAGGCAGAGGCGGCGGCAAGCCGGGCGCACAACTTTCCGCCCAGATCGAGAAGGATTTTGGCAGCCAGCAAAAATGGCGAGACCAGTTCGTCGCTATGGGCAAGGCGCTTGGCGGCGGCTCAGGCTGGGTCCTGCTGATGTGGTCGCCACGCGCTGGCAAGCTCGTCAACCAGTGGGCGGCGGATCACACCATGGCGATTGCCGATGGTCGCGGCCTCATCGCTCTCGACATGTATGAGCACGCCTACCACATGGATTTTGGCGCCAAAGTTGCCGCCTACGTCGATGCTTACATGGGTGCGCTCGATTGGGCCAACGCGGACAGGGAGTTCGCCAGGACCGGAGCGTCGTGACGGTCGAGAGCCGCCGACGAAGGCGGTCGCACGATCCAACAGAAGTTGTGTCGGCGGCTAGAAAGCGCTCCTTCGCGTCACGATCACAGTGAGTTTGGCGCCTGCCGGAACGCGGATTGTTGGCGGGATGGCCAGGCCGCGGTCGACAACCCGGTTGGATACATTGCTGGCCACGCGCTGAACCCCGTCAGACACAGCGTCGTCGACGGGATCACGCACAACAATGCCGCTGCCGCCATAGGCGACCGGGTCTTCGGTTGTGGCGACGCCGACATTGATAAGCGTGCCGAGTGCAGCCGCGCCGAACACGTCCGACCAGTGATTGTCGACTTCGCCGCTCACGCCTGCGGCCCCCGATGGATCGAGCGCAGCTTCGGCCAGTTCGATCTCGCGGCCATCGAGCATGATCAGGCGCGACCAGATGATCGCCACGCGGCTTTCCCCGTAGCGGGTCGATGATCGATAGTCGCCGATCAGCCGCGCGCCTTGAGGGATCAGAAGCGTCTGGCCCGTCGCGCTGTCGTAAATAGACTGTGTCACCTGGGCGATGACGGGGCCAGGTGATTCCGAGTTCACCTCCGTCACAAGGCTCGCCGGGATGACCGCACCGGGGAAAAGCACGCGATCAGATGTGTCACCGGCGCTCGGCTTGTCCTCCGCCTGTGGAGCGAAAACTGTAAGCCCGGACGGAGGCGGCTGCAGGGCAGTGCGCTGCTGCGATAAGGCGGGGACTCCCGGTGTCGTCTGTTCTCGCATGGCGAAAAACAATCCCGAGCGTTCGGCTTCCTTCATTTCTGCCTCGAGAGGGTCGACGGCCGTAGCGGGAGAATAGGTGTCGGACGACCCCCAGTCTTCGGCCTCGGTACGGCTGTAGGCGCCAAAGCCTGAGTCAGGCTGGGCGAATGCGGCGATGTCGCCGGGCAGGGGCGGACCGAGCTGCGGGGGCAGGACAGGGTCTGGCGCTGGCTGCGCCGTCGCGACCTGTGTGTAGTCCGCGGGCAGGTCGCGGATTGCGCCCTTCGCCATCTCAGGCCGCGCGGGGTCAGACATCATCGGCTTCGTCTCAGCGGGCCTACGCGCGGGGTCTCCCGAGAAGGCGCCCGAAGCGAGCAGCAGGACGATAGCGACGCCGCCGCCCGCTGCGCCGAGGATGGCTGGCTTATTGATGCCCTTGGCGCCCTGGCCTCTGACACGAATGGAGTCGAGCGGCGGCGGCTCGGGCTGTGACTGGGATGGGGGTTCGTCCATCCCGCCGACGGGCGGTGGAATTCCATCAGCCACGGGTGCCTCCCGCGATCGGCGTCTGGCGATGGATCTGCACCTTCTTGGCGCCCCAGCCCGTCCCAAGGCGTAGTTCGGCCTGGTTGAAGAGACGGTCGACGACATAGTAGCGGCCGGCGATGCGGTAGTTGGTCAGCTCCGGGCCTGACTCCCCGATCACGAACAGGGGCGGCGCTTCCAGCGTCTGCATCTTCTCCGGCATCTCGATATAGACCTGACGGCCATCATCGAAGGCTGCGAGCGGACGCCAGTCCGGTTTGTCGCCATCAATGCGATAGCGCAGGTTGAGCTGCTGCGGGGAGAAGGGCGGCGGGGCAGGCGGCGGTGGCGGTAAAGCCGCCGGCGCGGGATTGTTCGCCAGCACCATCTCGGCCGGATAGCGCCAGGAGACCGCCGCCATCGCCGCGCCCGACACGCTCTTGAGCTCGATATGATAGACGCGCCGGTCGGTCATGATCACTAGGTTGGTTGTGAGGTTCGCGGCGTTCGGCTTTACCAGCACATGGGCCTGCGCGTTTGCGCCGCCGCCCGATTTTGCGTCACCGACAATCCATCGCGTGGTGTCGCCGGCGGACACAGACAGGACCGCTTCGCCCGGTTCGAGAGCGATGTCAGTGATACGCTGCGGCGCAGCCTGAATGGCGTAAAGCGCGCCACGCTCGTACCCGAATTCGAGCAGCGCGCCGACGGCCGAGGCGTCGGCCGGGCCGCGCAGGGCGGCCTGATTCGTCTGCTGCAGCGGCGGTGGCTTGGTTTGAGCGAGGGCGGGTGAAGCGACGCCCAGTGTCAGGAGGCTGATTGAGATGAGAAGCGCGCGTGTCATTGCTGAAGATCCCGGGACCAGTTGAAGGAATGGACGTAGAGGCCGAGCGGATTCTTGGAGAGCCGTTCGGGCGAGGAGGCCGGCTCGATCACCACCGTCGCAACGCCAGTGAAGCGTTCGACATCGATCAGCGTGCCGTTGGAATAGGTGCTTTCGCGCCAGCGCAGCTGGAAACTGCCGGGACTTGCGCGCACCACCGAGAGGACTTCCACCGCGACCGTGGTCTTGCCGACCTTGTCGAAGGGTTTTTCCTCGTCCGCCATGGCGTTGAGGACCTGAGCCCCGCCTTGCGTGGCCCAGTCATAGGCCCTGAGCCAGTTCTGGCGAACCACAATGGGGTCCGACGGCAGCGCGCGGATCATCTCGACGAACCGTGCAAGATGCCACGATAGCTGGGCGTCGCTCGGCGCGTAGGCCGACTGCGCGGGGCCTACCAGCCGAGCTTCGCCCGTCTCGCTCGCTTCAATGACGAACGGCACTGCGGCAGGCCTGAGGGCAAGGACGACTACGCCTGCGGCCATCGCGCCGGCAAGGCCAAGACTTGCGAAAGCGGCGGTGCGCCAGGTGCGGGCATGGGCAAGCGAAGAGCCCATGCGGCGGTCCCAGAGCTGCTGGGCCTCGCGATAAGGCGTCTCCGGCTCTGGCGTCTTTGACAGGCGCGAGGATCGCGCGCGGGTGAACATGGTCTCTTCCTTCTGGTCTGGCTTGGCTGCTTCAGGTTGGTGGATGGGGTCTCGACGGGTTAGCCGGGCTGTTTGAGGTTTGGGCCCTCGGAGGC
>CADEDX010000201.1 GCA_902826195.1 uncultured Bradyrhizobium sp.
ACCCCTCTTACAAAATTCAGCAATAGCTGCTCGCTAAGGGAACCAAGTAGGGGGCGAAGTCGGGCGCCACGATGTTGAACTCTGGCGCCGATGTGTTGAAACCGGGCAATGTTTTGAACGTCAATGCGGCGCCCCGATCTTGCCGGCGCCACAGGTCTCCCGAGATTACGGCCAAAGCGTGCTGACGCTTTGTTACGCGACCCCGAACGTCATGATGCGCTCAGTTAACCGGTACGATCTTGCCGGGATTGAAAATGTTCTGCGGGTCGAGCGCCTGTTTCAGCGCGCGCATGGCGTCGATGGCTTCGGGGCCGAGTTCGGCCTTGAGGTATTTCTGCTTGCCCTGCCCGATGCCGTGCTCGCCGGTGCAGGTGCCGCCCATCGCCTGCGCGCGCTCGACCAGGCGATGCATGAAGTCCTCGCCACGCGCCATTTCTTCCGCGTTGTCGATGTCGCAGACCAGCGAGCAATGGAAATTGCCGTCGCCGACATGGCCGACGATCGGCGACAACAGGCCGAGCCGCTTCAGGTCGTCCTCGGTCTCGGTGACGCAATCGGCCAGCCGGGAGATCGGCACGCAGACGTCGGTCGCCACCACGCCCGCGCCGGGGCGCAGCGCCTTCACCGACCAATAGGCGTCATGCCGAGCCTGCCACAGTTTTGTGCGGTCCTCCGGCTTGGTAGTCCAGGTGAAATCGCCGCCGCCGCACTCCTTGGCGATCTCGCTGAAATTCCTCGACTGCTCGGCCACCTCGACCTCGCTGCCGTGAAATTCCAGCAGCAGCAGCGGGGTCTCCGGCAAGGTCAGCTTCGAATACGCATTGCAGGCGCGGACCTGCTCGGCGTTGAGCAGTTCGATCCGCGCCAGCGGAATGCCGGTCTGGATCGCAAGGATCGTGGCCTGGCAGGCGCCGCGCACGGTCTCGAACGAACAGGCGGCAGCCGCTATCGTTTCGGGGATGCCGCGCAGCTTGATGGTGAGTTCGGTGATGATGCCGAGCGTGCCTTCGGCGCCGACGAACAGATGCGTCAGGTCGTAACCGGCGGATGATTTCTTGGCGCGCGTGCCGGTCGTGATGATCTCGCCGTCGCCGCGCACCACTTTCAGCGCCAGCACGTTGTCGCGCATGGTGCCGTAGCGCACGGCGTTGGTGCCCGACGCCCGCGTCGAGGCCATGCCGCCGAGCGAGGCGTCGGCGCCGGGGTCGATAGGGAAGAACAAGCCCTGGTCGCGCAGATGCTCGTTCAGCGCCTTGCGGGTGACGCCGGGCTGGATCACGCAATCCAGATCCTCGGCGTGGACGGCGAGAATTTGGTTCATGTCGCGCAGATCGATGCAGACGCCGCCGGCGGGCGCGTTGACCTGCCCCTCCAGCGAGGTGCCGGTGCCGAACGCGATCACGGGAACGCTGTGTTTGGCGCAGATCCGCACCACGTCCTGGATGTCGGACGTGTCCTGCGCCATCACCACGGCGTCAGGCGGCTGCGTCGGCAGCCAGGTGGTGGTATGGGCGTGCTGCTCGCGCACCGCCTGCGAGGTAATCAGCCGGTTACCGAACCGCGCCGCCAGCGCCTCGATCGCGCCTGCCAGCGCCTGCGGCTCCGGCCGCTTCACATTGCCTGATATCGTCGTCGCCACGCCAAATTCCTCCCGGATTTGAGCGGACCGTGGCAAAGGATATAAGGGGGGTCAAGAGACCCGTAAAAACAGGGGATGGTGATGACGCGCGAAAGCGCCGGTCAGGACAGTTTGAAGGATATGCCGCTCCCGCCGGCGCCGTTTCTGTCATCGGTGATGCAGATCGAACCGCAATGGATCGACTATAACGGCCACCTCAACATGGCCTACTACAACGTGATGATGGACCGCGCGATCGACCAGATGTGGCTGCATCTCGGGATCGGGCCGGCCTACATGAAGGAGCGTCACGGCTCGACCTTCACCGCCGAAGCCCACGTTCGCTATTTGCGCGAGATTCACCTCGGCGATCCCGTTCAAATTTCAATTTATCTGTTGGGTCACGACGACAAGCGGCTGCATACGTTCGAGGAATTGCGGCACGCGACCGAAGGCTGGCTCTCGGCCACCTCGGAAAACATGACGCTGCACATGGACATGAAGGCGCGAAAGGTGGCGCCGTTCCCGCCGGACATTCGCGAACGCATCCAGGCGGTGGTGGCGTCGCATGCCGCCGTGCCGCGGCCCGAAGGCATCGGTCGCACGGTGGCGATGCCCAGGAAATAAAGTAACGGCCTGTTCAGGCGGGCAGCCCGGCCTCCTGCAGCGCGCCGACCACCAGATCGCACTGGCTCGGCGGCAGCGGCGGCATGCCCTGCTGCACTTCCGATACTGTGAGATCGGGATAATGCTGCCGCAGCGCGTCGAGGCTGCGGCGGGCCTGCGGCACCTGCCCGGCGAGCACATGGGCCGGACAAAGCGTCCGATGTACCCAGATCGACGAAGGATGCTCGGCCAGCGCCCGCTCCTGCCAGCGTGCACCTTCGGCATATTGGCCGGCGGTGAAAAGCGCGCAGCCGATCCCGACGATGCTGTTGAACGCCAGTGGATCGTGCGGCGCGAGGTCGAGCGCGATCTTGAACCGCTCGATGGCGGATTGTGGCTCGCCCTTGTAGACGTCGATCCATCCGCTGCGGCTCCATGCCCATGCCGATCCGCCGTCGATCGTCAGCGCCTTGCGCGTGACCAGATCGGCGGCATCGAACGAATTGAGCAGCGACAGCGCATTGCCCAGGATCGCCAGCACCGTGGCGTCGTTGCGCAGCGTTCCCGCCTTCTGCACCAGTTCGAGGCTTCGCGCGCGCTCCTGCGCGGCCGCGGACGTGAAATGATAGACGACGCGCTGGACATGCGCCCAGGCGGCCAGCGCGGTCGCCAGGGGATGGTCCGGGTCCGTCTGCAGCGCGCGATCGAGCAACTCCAGCGCGCGGGCATTGCCGCTGGCGTCGAGGGAGAGAACGCCGGGCATGGCGCGCAGCGCCAGATCGTAGGCCCCGAGGCACTCCGCCGGCTTGCGCATGGCCTGGTCGATTTCGGCCAGCCGCAGACAGGGCTGCAGCGCCGCGGCGATCCGGACCGCAAGATGTTCGCGGCCGGCGGTTTCGTCGCGCGCGAGCCCATCGGCGCGATGCGCCCATATCTGGCGGCCGGTTTCAGTGTCGACCAGCCTGGCGACGAGCTGCGTCCGGTCGCCGGTTCCCCTGATCGCCGCGGTCAGGAGATGGCGGGCGGCCCGCGTGCCCGCGACAACCGAAATCCCGACGCGGGTCAGCGCGGCGGTGAGGTCATCGGCCAGATCGGCCGCCATTTCAGCGTTTTCTGCCGACGCCTCGATCGGCCCGAACGCCATCGCGGGCCGGTCGCGGGCCGGGACCAGCAGCGCTGGCGTTCGGCCGAGCGTGGCCGCAAAGGCCGCCTGTCGTGCGAGCGTCTGCGAGGGCGTCTCGCCGTAGCGGCGGCGATACGCGATCGAGAACCGACCGAAATGGGGGAAGCCGTAGCGCAGCGCCACGTCCATGATCCTGACGCCCGGCGCTCCCTGCAGCAATTCGCGGCGGGCGGATTCGAGCCCGATCTCGCGGAGCGCGGCGCGCGGGGTCTTGCCGACAAAGCTGACAAACTGACGCTGCAAGGTCCGGCCAGAAGTGCCGGCAATGGCAGCGAGATCCGTCAGGCTCCAATTGCAGCCGGGATTGGCACGTATCGCATCGAGCACGCGCCTGACACCGCGGGGCACCGGGGACGTCGCCTGTGAAACGTCAAGGCCAGTCATCATCCGTAACTCCAAGCCCCCTGGTGATGAGTCCCAAGAGCAACCGAAAGGTTCACGAACGGGATAGCCGTGTCGCGAAGTGGATAGGCGCGCGATCCCGCTGCGGAGTAAGCCGGGCCACGCCAAGACCGTCAATCCATGGTTCGTAGGAGGACTTGCACATGACTACATCCGCTGCCGTGAAGACCGAACAACCTGGCCAGATCGACCTTTCCGCCATCAAGACCAAGCAACACGGCGCCTGGTCGTCCGGCGACTACGCCATTGTCGGCACCACGCTGCAGATCGTCGGCGAGGAGCTTTGCGAAGCCCTCGATATCAGGGCCGGTCAGAAGGTGCTCGACGTGGCCGCAGGCAACGGGAATGCGACGCTGGCCGCCGCGCGCCGCTGGTGCGAGGTGACCTCGACCGATTACGTGCCGAGCCTGCTCGAACGCGGCCGCGCGCGCGCCACGGCGGAAGGCCTGTCGGTTCAATTCAGGGAAGCCGATGCGGAAGCACTCGATTTCGGCGACGCGACCTTCGATGCCGTGATGTCGACCTTCGGCGTGATGTTCACGCCGGACCAGGACCGCGCGGCGGCCGAACTTCTGCGGGTGTGCAAGAGCGGCGGCAAGATCGGCCTCGCCAACTGGACGCCGGAAGGCTTTATCGGCCAGTTGTTCAAGACGCTGGGAAAATACCTGCCGCCTCCGGCCGGTGCCAAATCGCCGGCGCTGTGGGGAACGCAGCTGCGCATTACGGAGATGTTCGGCGAATCGGCCTCCTCGATCAACGTCGAGCGGCGTCATTTCACGTTCCGCTACCGTTCGCCGATGCATTTTCTCGACGTGTTCAGGACTTACTACGGCCCGACGCTGAAAGCCTTTGCCGCGCTTGATGAAATCAACCAGCTCCACCTCGCCGACGATATCCTCAAACTGATCGCATCGATGAACCGCGCTGAGGATGGAACCATGGTACTGCCGAGCGAGTATCTGGAGATCGTCATCGTGAAGCGCTGACGGCAATCAAAAATGATATCGGGGCGGCGACGGCCAATTCAGCCACCACCGCCCCATATCAATTCCGGCCTGCGCTAGACGTTGCCTCGTCCGCGCACCAGCCCGACGACCGCCGAGACCAGGAACAGGACGATGGCGATGAAGAAGATCGCCTTGGCGATTTCGATGGAGACGCCGGCGACGCCGCCGAAGCCCAAAATGCCCGCGATCAACGCGACGACCAGAAACGTAACGACCCAGCTCAGCATGACACCACCTCGATTGTCTGTTGCTCTCGCGATGACGGCGACTGCAGTGTCGCGCACCGACTGACTGAACAATTCTGCGCGAAAACGAAGGTTCCGGAGCGGGAAACCCCGAAATTTCACGATTCGGCCGGAACAAAATCGCGGGCTTGTCCAGAAATCCGGACTGCAAAAGCACCGGGCAAAACCTGTCAAAACGACCGGACAGGCCCTATATGGCCTCTAATCCCTGCTATGAAGGCTCCCCTTACCCGCCTCACGGTGCCATCGTGGGGCCAAGACGATTCGAGCATGAACGAGCCGAGCAAACAGCCACATCGCGAGGTCCCCGAGCACCAGCCAGCGGCTGGCGGCATCGCTGCGCGTGCGCGGGCCGCGGCAGGTCCGCAATATCTGAACGGGCTCAATCCCGAGCAGCGCGACGCCGTTGTGACGCTGGACGGGCCGGTTCTGGTGCTGGCCGGCGCCGGCACCGGCAAGACCCGCGTGCTGACCACGCGGATCGCCCACATTCTGAGCCAGGGCCGGGCCCGGCCGCAGGAAATCCTGTCGGTGACCTTCACCAACAAGGCGGCGCGCGAGATGAAACTGCGGCTCGGCCAGATGCTGGGCCAGGCCGTGGAAGGCATGCCTTGGCTCGGCACCTTCCACTCGATCGGCGGCCGCATCCTGCGTTTCCACGCCGAACTGGTGCAGCTCAAATCCAATTTCACGGTACTGGATGTCGACGACCAGGTTCGGCTGCTGAAACAATTGCTGCAAGCCGAAAGCATCGACGACAAGCGCTGGCCGGCGCGCATGCTGGCCGGGCTGATCGACGGCTGGAAAAACCGCGGACTGACGCCTTCGCAGGTGCCGGCAGGCGAAGCCGCGATGTTCGGCAACGGCAAGGGCGGCAAGCTCTACGCCAGCTACCAGGAGCGGCTGAAGATCCTCAACGCCGCCGATTTCGGCGATCTGCTGCTGGAGAACATCCGGCTGTTTCGCGAGCACCCCGACGTGCTGCGGCAGTATCAGAACCGGTTCAAATTCATCCTGGTCGACGAATATCAGGACACCAATGTCGCGCAATATCTGTGGCTGCGGCTGTTGTCGCAGGCGCCGTCGCGGCCGGGCGTGCCGTTGTCAGCGGTGATTCCGGGGGAGCTAACCTCGCCCCGCTTGCGGGGAGAGGTCGATGCACGAAGTGCATCGGGTGAGGGGAGCTCTCCAAGCACCGAACTCGTTGAGGGAGCCCCTCACCCCGCCCCTCTCCCCGTAAGAGACGGGGAGAGGGAGAAGAGCGACGCCTCCTCTTCCAGTCCCCCCCTCAAAAACATCTGCTGCGTCGGCGACGACGACCAGTCGATCTATGGCTGGCGCGGCGCGGAGGTCGACAACATCCTGCGCTTCGACCACGATTTCCCGGGCGCCAAAGTCATCCGCCTGGAGCGCAATTACCGCTCCACCGGCCATATCCTCGCCGCCGCCTCGCATTTGATCGCACACAATGAAGGCCGGCTCGGCAAGACGCTGCGCACCGAGGATGTCGACGGCGAAAAGGTCACCGTGACCGGCTCCTGGGATTCGGAAGAGGAAGCCCGCGCCATCGGCGAGGAGATCGAGGAGCTGCAACGTGCCGGCGAAAACCTCAACGAGGTCGCGATCCTGGTGCGGGCCTCGTTCCAGATGCGCGAGTTCGAGGATCGCTTTGTGACGCTCGGCCTGCCCTATCGCGTGATCGGCGGCCCGCGGTTTTACGAGCGCGCCGAAATCCGCGATGCGCTGGCCTATTTGCGCGTGATCAATTCGCCCGCCGACGACCTCGCCTTCGAGCGCATCGTCAATGTCCCGAAGCGCGGGCTCGGCGACGCCACCGTGCAGATGCTGCACGACCACGCCCGCAAGCGCCGCATTCCGCTGTTCGAGGCGGCCCGCGCCGTGATCGAAACCGACGAACTGAAGCCAAAGGCACGCGGGTCGTTGCGCGATCTCATCCTGCATTTCGACCGCTGGCGCGCGCAGCGCGAGGTGACGTCGCATACCGAGTTGGCCGAAATCGTGCTCGACGAGAGCGGCTACACCGAGATGTGGCAGAAGGATCGCTCCGCCGACGCCGCCGGCCGGCTCGATAACCTCAAGGAACTGGTGCGCTCGATGGAAGAGTTCGAGAACCTGCAAGGTTTTCTCGAACACATCTCGCTGGTGATGGACCGCGACGGCGGCGCCGCGGACGAAGCGGTGTCGCTGATGACGCTGCATTCGGCCAAGGGGCTCGAATTCGACAACGTGTTCCTGCCGGGCTGGGAGGAAGGCCTGTTTCCGAGCCAGCGCACGCTCGACGAACAGGGCCGCGCCGGCCTCGAGGAAGAGCGCCGCCTCGCCCATGTCGGCCTCACCCGTGCGCGCCGCCGCGCAAAACTCTATTTCGCCACCAACCGCCGCATCCACGGCACCTGGACGACCACGATGCCGTCGCGCTTTCTCGACGAATTGCCGTCGGCCAATGTCGAGATCCCGGAATCCAAAGGCGGCTCCGGCTGGGGCGGCAGCGGCGGCTACGGCCCGTCGCGCTTCGACAATGTCGAATCCTTCGGCTCCAGCTACGAGACGCCGGGCTGGCAGCGCGCGCAGGCCAACCGCAACCGCGGGCAACAAGGCGGCCGCGGACAGGCCCGCGGCGGCTTTGAGGAAAACCAGTCGCCGTTTTCAGGCAGCGATCATTCAGGTTCGCGCAGCGATGGCTTTTCCGGCGGCTTCTCGCGCAACAAACGCGGACCGATGGTGATCGAAGGCGAGTTGGTCGCGAAATCCACCGGCACCGTTTCGGAATTCACGCTCGATGACCGCGTGTTTCACCAGAAATTCGGCTACGGCAACGTGGTGAAGATCGACGGCAACAAGCTGACGATCGCGTTCGAAAAGGCCGGCGAGAAGAAGGTGGTCGATAGTTTCGTGCAGCGGGTGTAGCGGGGCGGCACCCTTGCGGTCAAAGCCCCATTGGGGTACTATCGTCGAATGGCTAAGCGCCCCGTTTTCGGTGATCGAGTTCGCAGGGTATCGCCGCCGAGCCAGCGAACTCTTGACCGCCGGGCAGCGTGACGCCGTCATTGACATGGTTGCTTACGAGCCGACATGCGGATGCGGAGACGTCATTCCGGGTTCGGGAGGATTGAGGAAGGTCCGTATCGGGCGTGACGGCATCGGCAAGCGCGGCGGCACACGTGTCATCTACTATTTTTACAATGAGAATTTTCCGATCCTGCTGCTGGCGCTTTATGCGAAAAATGAAAAAGGCGATCTGACGACTGCTGAAAAGCGAGAATTTGCGGCCTCGATGAGGGAGATCGTGAGACAATGGAAAGAAAAATGACCCGCAAGAGCAGCCGGCTTGCCGACGACATTCGCGCCAGTTTACGCGAGGCGCGCGATCATGCTTCGGGAAAGACGACAAAGGCAATAGTTCACCGAGTCACTCCAAAGGAAACCGAAGCGCGCGAAGCGCGGCTCATGCTTGGCCTGTCACAGGATGAATTCGCGGCCTTGATCGGAACGGGTGTCGGAACCGTACGGAAGTGGGAGCTTGGCACGCGCCGCCCCTCCGGCGCTGCCCGCACACTCATCAACGTTATCAAGAACGAGCCTAAAGCGGTCCGCCGCGCCCTCGCGAAGGCAAACGAGGTGGCGTAAGCCCGCGTCCGCTCACGCCGAGTAGACACTTTCCTCGGCGCGGCGCATTGCGCAACGCGTTCCGCCACCCTATCTCCCGGTTCCCACCCGTCCTCTGCCTCGACCCGGCCGATGCGCCGCCTCGACGCGCCACATTCCATTTCAGGCTGCCATGCTCGCGATGCCCTCCATCATATCCGTCTCGAATCTCTCGAAGACCTACGGCTCCGGGTTCAAGGCGCTGAACAACATCAATCTGGACATCAAGTCCGGCGAGATATTTGCGCTGCTGGGGCCGAACGGCGCGGGCAAGACGACGCTGATCAGCATCATCTGCGGCATCGCCAATCTGAGCGAGGGCAGCGTCACGGTGGCAGGGCACGACATCAACCGGGATTATCGCGCCGCGCGCTCGATGATCGGGCTGGTGCCCCAGGAACTGCACACCGACTCCTTTGAAACCGTATGGGCGACCGTCAGCTTCAGCCGCGGCCTGTTCGGCAAGCCGAAGAACCCGGCGCATATCGAAAAGGTGCTGAAGGACCTGTCGCTGTGGGACAAGAAGGATTCAAAAATCATCACGTTGTCCGGCGGCATGAAACGCCGCGTGATGATCGCCAAGGCGCTGTCGCACGAACCAAAGATCCTGTTCCTGGACGAGCCGACCGCGGGGGTCGACGTCGAACTGCGCAAGGGCATGTGGGAAGTGGTGCGCACCCTGCAGGCAGCCGGCGTCACCATCATCCTGACCACGCACTACATCGAGGAAGCCGAGGAGATGGCCGACCGCATCGGCGTCATCAACAAGGGCGAGATCATCCTGGTCGAGGACAAGGCCGGGCTGATGCAGAAGCTCGGCAAGAAGGAATTAAAGGTGCATCTGCAGAGCAGGATTGCTGCGATCCCCGCCGCGCTTGCCGCCTACAATCTCGAACTGGCCGACGATGGCCACGCCGTGATCTACGACTACGACACCAAGGGCGACCGCACCGGCATCACCAGCCTGCTCAGCGACCTCCGAAATGCCGGCATTCGCATCTCGGACCTCGACACAAGGCAGTCTTCGCTCGAAGACATCTTCGTCAGCCTGGTGAAAGCGCCATGAATTACCGTGCGATCCGCGCCATCTACCTGTTCGAAATGGCCCGCACCTGGCGCACGCTGCTGCAGAGCATCGTCTCCCCGGTCGTCTCCACCTCGCTCTATTTCGTGGTGTTCGGCGCCGCGATCGGCTCGCGCATCACGGAAGTCGAGGGCGTCAGCTACGGCACCTTCATCGTGCCGGGACTGGTGATGCTGTCGGTGCTGACGCAGAGCATCGCCAACGCCTCGTTCGGAATCTATTTTCCGAAATTCGTCGGCACCATCTACGAAATCCTGTCAGCGCCGATTTCCTATTACGAGATCGTCATCGGCTATGTCGGCGCGGCGGCTACCAAGTCCATCATTCTCGGCCTGATCATCCTCGCCACCGCGGCGCTGTTCGTGCCACTGCACATCTTGCATCCTTGGTGGATGCTCACTTTCCTGGTGCTGACCGCGGTGACCTTCAGCCTGTTCGGCTTCATCATCGGTATCTGGGCCGACGGGTTCGAGAAGCTGCAGATGATCCCGATGCTGGTGGTGACGCCGCTGACCTTCCTCGGCGGCAGCTTCTATTCGGTGAATATGCTGCCCTCGGGCTGGCGCACCATCACGCTGCTCAACCCGGTGGTCTATCTGATCTCGGGGTTTCGCTGGAGCTTTTACGAGAT
>CADEDX010000202.1 GCA_902826195.1 uncultured Bradyrhizobium sp.
GGAGGACGGGCCGAAGGGCACGACCTGGAGGCGGGCGTGATGCGCCGCCTTTTCAGACGCCCCGCCTCGAATGAGGAGGGGCAGCTCGCGCGCAGCGCGAGCGGGGTGGTGAGTCATCCCGCGTTGTGCAGCACCACCCCGCGCGGCTGCGCCGCGCTGCCCCTCCTCATTCGAGGCGGGGCGTCTGAGAGACTCGGAGGGCGCGACGGATGACCGACCGCGTCTTCCTCTACGACACGACGCTGCGCGACGGGGCGCAGACGCAGGGTGTCGATTTCGGCGTCGCGGACAAGCGCGCGATCGCGGAGGCGCTCGACCAGCTCGGCATCGACTATGTCGAGGGCGGCTGGCCGGGGGCCAATCCGACCGACGATGCGTTCTTCGCCGATGTGCCGCCGTTCAAGCGCGCGCGCTTCGCTGCCTTTGGCATGACGCGCCGGGCAGGTCGCTCGGCCGAGAACGATCCCGGCCTCAGCGCGGTGATCGGCGCCGGCTCGCCGGTCGTCACGCTGTTCGGCAAGACCTGGGACTTCCATCTGCGCGAGGCGCTGGGCGTCGAGCTGACCGAGGGCGTCGACATGATCGCGCAGTCGATCGGCGAGGTCGTGCGGCGCGGCCGCGAGGCGATCTTCGACGCCGAGCATTTCTTCGACGGCTACAAGGCCAATCCCGGCTTCGCGCGCGACTGCCTCGTGGCGGCGCGCGACGCCGGTGCGCGCTGGATCGTGCTCTGCGACACCAACGGCGGCACGCTGCCGCATGAGATCGAGCGCATCCTCGGCGAACTGGCTTCGCTGGTGCCGGGCGATCGCCTCGGCATCCATTGCCACAACGACACCGAGAACGCGGTCGCCAATTCGCTCGCCGCCGTGCGTGCGGGCGCGCGGCAGATCCAGGGCACGCTGAACGGGCTCGGCGAGCGCTGCGGCAATGCCAATCTCTGCTCGCTGATCCCGACGCTGCGCCTGAAGAACGAATTCTCCGATGCCTTCGAGATCGGCGTTAATCCGGAGAAGATGGCGACGCTGATGAAGGTGTCGCGCACGCTCGACGACATGCTCAACCGCGCGCCGAACCGCCACGCGGCTTACGTCGGCGAGAGCGCCTTCGTCACCAAGACCGGCATCCACGCCTCGGCGGTCATGAAGGACCCGCACACCTACGAGCACGTGCTGCCGGAATCCGTCGGCAACCACCGCAAGGTGCTGGTGTCCGATCAGGCCGGCCGCTCCAATGTGATGGCCGAACTGGACCGCGCCGGGATCGCCTACGAGAAGAGCGACCCGAAACTGGCGAGGCTGGTTGAGGAACTGAAGGAGCGCGAGGCGGCGGGCTACGCTTATGAATCCGCCAACGCGTCGTTCGATTTGCTGGCGCGGCGCACGCTCGGCAAGGTTTCTGAATATTTCAAGGTCGAGCACTTCGCCGTCAATGTCGAGCAGCGCTACAACGCCAACGGCCAGCGCGTCACGGTCGCGCTCGCCGTGGTCAAGGTCGACGTCGCCGGCGAGCGGCTGATCTCGGCGGCGGAAGGCAACGGTCCCGTCAACGCGCTCGACGTAGCGCTGCGCAAGGACCTCGGCAAATACCAGAAGTACATCGAAGGCCTGAAGCTGATCGATTACCGCGTGCGTATCCTCAACGGCGGCACGGAAGCGGTGACGCGGGTGCTGATCGAGAGCGAGGACGAGAACGGGGACAGTTGGACCACTGTCGGTGTCTCGCCCAACATCATCGACGCCTCGTTCCAGGCGCTGATGGATTCGGTGATCTACAAGCTGGTGAAATCAGGCGCGCCGGTGTGAGAGCAAAAAACCTAGCCCGGATGAGCGCGGCGATATCCGGGGCCGGTCTCGACGTTCATCCCGGATGTCGCTGCGCTTATCCGGGATACAAGTGACCGGGGGGAGCCGGGGGCATACCATGATCGACCACATCTCCGTCGGCGTCGCCGATCTCGAACGCGCCGCGCGCTTCTATGAAGCAACCCTGGCTCCGCTCGGTCTGTCACGCCTCGTCACCCGCCCGGCCACGATCGGCTTCGGCAAGAACTACCCCGAATTCTGGATCAACCTGCGCGCCGGCACGTCGCCTGTGCCGCCGGAGAGCGGTACCCACATCTGCCTGCGCGGCAAGGCAGCCGGCGAAGTCGATGCGTTTCATGCCGCGGCACTCAGCACCGGTGGCCGTTGCGACGGTGCGCCGGGCCTGCGTCCGCATGATCGCGTCAAGTATTATGCGGCTTTCGTCATCGATCCCGACGGCAATCGCATCGAAGCCGTGACGTTTCCGGGTGAGTGAAAGCGTAGTGAAAGCGTAGGATGGGTTGAGCCCTTTGCGAAACCCATCAATTCATTGCGCAGACAGATGATGGGTTTCGCAAAGGGCTCAACCCATCCTACGAAGAACGATTACAGCTTCCGCGCCAGTTCCGGCGCCATTTCCTTGCTGCCTTCAGGCGCGCGCGCGGCGGCGGCGCGCAGGCGCGGCACAATGTCTTCGACCCGCTCCGCCTTGAGCACGTCGATGTTCAGTCCCGGGCGGATGAATTCGGTCTCGCGCATATGCGCCAGCAGCGTGATCAATGGTTCCCAGAAACCGTCGATGTTGGCGAGCAGCACCGGCTTGGTGTGGCGGCCGAGTTGCTGCCAAGTCATCTGCTCGACCAGTTCCTCCAGCGTGCCGATGCCGCCGGGCAGCGCCACGAACGCATCGGAATGTTCGAACATCAGCCGCTTGCGCTCGTGCATGTCGGGCGTGACGATCATTTCCTGGACGCGCGTCAGCATGTGCTCGCGGGACCGCAGGAAATCCGGAATGATGCCGGTCACCTGGCCACCGTGATCCAGCGTGCCTTTGGCGACCGCACCCATCAGCCCGACCGATCCGCCGCCGTAGACGAGCCGGATGTTGTTCTCAGCGAAAATCTTTCCCAATTCGAGGGCAGCTTCGACAAAGCGCGGGCTGGAGCCGGGGCCGGAGCCGCAATAGACACAGACGGTTTTGATTTGATCCATAGGATTCATGTGGCACTGCACCCGGAAAAGCTCAAGCCTGACCCCTGTCGCTGATGCAGCAGAAATAGGCCCGAAATCAAACCGAATGGGGGAAAGATTTATCTTTCAAGGCTGTACCGGAGAGTTAAACGCTCTATATGACGGGTCTATGCAGATCATCACAAACCATCTGACGGCGGCCGCCGCGCCACCTTGCTGCGGACGCGACAGCGATGGCTGATGCTGATTCGCACACTGCGGCCCCCCAATCCCCGCCCAGCGGTTCCGCCGAGAAAGCGACCCTGATCGGGACGCTGGCGCATCTGTGGCCCTATATCTGGCCCGGCGACCGCGCGGATCTGAAGATGCGGGTGGTCTGGTCGGTGGTGCTGCTGCTGGTCGCTAAGCTCGCGACGCTGACGGTGCCGTTCACCTTCAAATGGGCGATCGATGCGCTTAACGGCGTGGGCACCGCGCCGGTCGAAGCGTCGAACTGGATGCTGTGGCTGATCGCCTCGCCCTTGCTGATGACGGCAAGCTACGGCGCAATACGCGTACTGATGGCGGTACTGACGCAGTGGCGCGACGGTATCTTCGCCCGTGTCGCGATGCATGCGGTGCGCAAGCTCGCCTACATCACCTTCGTCCACATGCACGAATTGTCGCTTCGCTTTCATCTGGAGCGCAAGACCGGCGGCCTGACGCGGGTGCTGGAGCGTGGCCGCTCCGGCATCGAGGTGATCGTGCGGATGGTGATCCTGCAGTTGATCCCGACCATCGTCGAGGTCGCGCTGCTGGCGGTGGTACTGCTGTGGCAGTTCGACTGGCGCTATGTCGCCGCCGTGCTGATCACGGTCGTGGTCTTCATGACCTACACCTATTTCGCGACCGAGTGGCGGATCGAGATCCGCCGCAAGATGAACGATTCCGACAGCGAGGCGAATACCAAGGCGATCGACTCGCTGCTGAACTACGAGACGGTGAAATATTTCAGCGCGGAAGAGCGTGAGGCTGCGCGTTACGACCGCTCAATGGAACGGTTCGAGAAAGCCAGCGTCAAGACCTATACGTCGCTGGCGATCTTAAACGCCGGGCAGGCGATCATCTTCACCGCCGGCCTGACGGCGACCATGCTGATGTGCGTGTCCGGCATCCGCAATGGAACGCATACGGTCGGCGATTTCGTCATGATCAACGCCATGATGATCCAGCTCTACCAGCCGCTGAATTTCATGGGCATGGTCTATCGCGAGATCAAGCAGGCGATCATCGACATCGAAAAAATGTTCGATGTCCTGTCGCGCAATCCCGAGGTCAAGGATATCGCGGGAGCTATGCCGTTGATCGTGACTTCAGGCAATGTGCGCTTCGACGACGTGCGCTTCGCCTACGATCCGGACCGACAGATCCTGAAAGGCCTCAGCTTCGAAGTGCCCGCCGGCAAGACGGTGGCGATCGTCGGTCCCTCTGGTGCCGGCAAGTCGACGATTTCGCGGCTGCTGTTTCGTCTTTACGACGTCTCCGGCGGAAAGATCCTGATCGACGGCCAGGACATCCGGAACGTGACGCAGGCGAGCCTGCGCGCCTCGATCGGCATGGTGCCGCAGGATACCGTGCTGTTCAACGACACCATCCGCTACAACATCCGCTATGGCCGCTGGGACGCCAGCGATGCCGAGGTGGAGGAGGCGGCGCGGCTGGCTCAGATCGACGCCTTCATCCGCATGTCGCCGAAGGGATATGAAACCCAGGTCGGCGAGCGCGGCCTGAAGCTCTCCGGCGGCGAAAAGCAGCGCGTGGCAATTGCGCGCACCGTGCTGAAGGCGCCGCCGATCCTGGTGCTGGACGAGGCGACGTCGGCGCTAGACAGCCACACCGAGCATGAGATCCAGGAAGCGCTGGAGCGCGTCTCGCGCGGCCGCACCTCGCTGGTGATCGCGCACCGGCTCTCGACCATCGTCGGCGCCGATGAAATCATCGTGCTGGATCAAGGCCGCATTGCCGAGCGCGGCACCCATGCCGGGCTTCTTGCCGCCGGCGGGCTCTATGCCAGCATGTGGAACAGGCAGCGCGAGGCCGAGGCGGCGCGGGAAAAACTCGCCCGGATCGACGACGACAACGGGGCGCCGAACTGCGGCCGGCCGCCGGTCGATGATCCCATTAATGGTCCGCCCGGCGGCCCGGCCAAAGATCGCTTGGCAACCGCCGCGGAATAATCCAAAAACGCCGCTAATTCCCGAACGGAATGCCGTCCAGATAACAGCGAGCCCTGATGTCGATTGCGAATTCCATCCGTGCGCAGATTCCGCCTGTTCATCCCGAAGGCTATCCCTTCATCGGCGGCTTTGCGCTGGTCAGCCTGATCCTGTTCTGGATTTGGCCGCCGCTTGGCTGGATCGGGACCGGACTGACTGTCTGGTGCGCGCTGTTCTTCCGCGACCCCGTGCGCGTCACGCCGGTGCGCGACGGCATCGTGGTGTCGCCGGCCGACGGCCGCGTCTCCATGATCGCGCAGGTGCTGCCGCCGGCCGAGCTCGGGCTCGGCGACCGGCCTCTGCCGCGCATTTCGGTGTTCATGAGCGTGTTCAACTGCCATGTGAACCGCAGCCCGGTGGCGGGCCGGATCGAGCGCATCGCCTACCGGCCCGGCACCTTCATCAACGCCGAACTCGACAAGGCCAGCGAGGACAATGAGCGCAATTCGCTGGTCATCTCGACCGCCAACGGGCGGATCGGCGTGGTCCAGATCGCGGGCCTGGTGGCGCGGCGTATTGTCTCATTCGTGCGCGAAGGTCAGTCGATCGGCGCCGGCGAGCGGTTCGGCCTGATCCGTTTTGGTTCGCGCCTGGACGTCTATCTGCCCGAAGGCACCCGTGCGCTGGTTTCCGAGGGCCAGACCGCCATCGCCGGAGAGACGATTCTGGCTGATTTCGGGTCGAGCGAGCAGGGGCGCACCTTCCGGGCTGATTAACCACCCGGCTACCGCCTGAATGTCAGGTTGCCGCCAATGGTGAACCGGACCTCTGCTTGCTATATAAGGGCAAGCCATGCTGATCCCCGATCCAAAGCACCCTGAACTGCGCCGCCGCCGGTTTCGCCCGATTCCGGTGCGGATGTTGGTGCCGAACGTCATCACCCTGCTGGCGATCTGCGCCGGGTTGACGGCGATCCGGCTGTCGATCGAAGGGCGGATGGAGCTTGCGGTCGCCGCCATCGTGTTCGCGGCCGTGCTCGATGGCGTCGATGGCCGCGTCGCGCGCATGATCAAGGGCCAGTCGAAATTCGGCGCCGAACTCGACAGCCTCGCGGATTTCGTCAATTTCGGCGTCGCGCCCGGCCTGATGCTGTATTTCTGGCAGCTGCATGAGCTGAACAATGGCGGCTGGATCGCGGCCATGGTGTTTGCCATCGCGGGCGGCCTGCGGCTGGCGCGCTTCAACGCCAGTATCGACGATCCGAACAAGCCGGCCTTTGCAGCGAATTATTTCACCGGCGTGCCGGCGCCGGCCGGCGCCATCCTGGCGATGCTGCCGTTCTATCTGGCGTTTCTCGGCATCCCCAAGCCGCCGGCCATGCTGATCGCGGGTTATACGCTCTTGATCGCGTTTCTGATGGTGTCGCGACTGCCGGTCTTCTCCGGCAAAACGGTGAAGATGCGGGTGCCGCCGGAAATGGTGCTGCCGGTCTTCGTCTCCGTGGTGTTCTTCGTTGCGCTCTTGATCGGCTATCCCTGGCACATACTGTCGATCGGCTCGGCGCTGTATCTGGCTAGCCTGCCCTGGGGCTGGAAAACCTATCGCGACCACGAGCGCAATCTCGCGGCCGCCGCGCCACCTCCTGCCACGCCTGATGCCGCCGCGCCGCCGGCGCCGGCCACGGCGTTTTCGCCCGCTGCCGACGACGCCGACGGCGATCGGCCGGTGCGGCTGAACTGAGCGCGTCGCGCCGTTTCCCAAATATCTGCCATGAGCCGCCGCCGAGTTGGGTTCGCCGCCAATCTCGGCTATAGGGCTTTGTGACGTACGGCCTCAAAGAGCCGGGCCGAAAAATCAGGAGAGAACGCCGTGAACAAAGCCGTGACCGCCCCGCTGCCTGCTTCCGTCCTCGAAGCGCTGGCGCGCTATGACACCCCGACGATCTGCAATGCGATGGAAATCGTGGCGCCGGAGCGCCGGCTGATCGGCTACACCACCAAGCCGCTGGTCTGCCCGTTCCCCGACCTGCCGCCCATCGTCGGCTATGCCCGCACCGTGACGATCCGCTCGGTGCTCAAATCGACGCTTCCGGCCGATGAGCAGAGCAAGCGCCGCATCGCCTATTACGAGTATGTCGGCACCGGCTTCGGCCCGCGCATCACCGTGATCCAGGATATCGACGGCGCCGATGTCGGCTACGGCGCGTTCTGGGGTGAGGTGCAGAGCAACGTCCACAAGGCGCTCGGCTGCCTCGGCGTCATCACCGACGGTTCGATCCGCGACATCCCGCAATGGGCGCCGGGCTTTCAGGCGCTGGCCGGCTCGGTCGGGCCGTCGCACGCCTGGGTGCACGCTGAGAACTGGGGCGGCGAGGTCCGCGTCGCCGGCATGACCGTGCATTCCGACGACCTGATCCACGCCGACCAGCACGGCGCCATCGTGATCCCGACCGATATCGCGGCAAAGATTCCGGAAGCCTGCGAACTCTGCGCCCGCCGCGAGACGCCGATCCTGGACATCGCGCGCAGTCCCGACTTCACGCTGGAAAAACTGAAAGAAGCGCTGAAGCGTTCGTCCGAGATCCACTGACAAAAGTCGGGGTTCAACAAACTGGGGGAAACGTCATGAAGGGGTTCTGGGCAGCGCTGTCATTCCTCATCCTCTTCGGTGCCGCGCCAGCGCCGGCACAGACGACCTATCCCTCCCGTCCGATCACGCTGATCGTGCCGTTCCCGCCGGGCGGCTCGACCGACGCCGCCGCGCGGATCATGGCCGAGCGGATGCGTAGCTCGCTTGGCCAGTCCATCGTGATCGAAAACGTCGGCGGCGCCGGCGGCAGCATCGGCGTCGGGCGCGTCGCCCGCGCAGCGCCCGATGGCTACACCTTCGACATCGGCCAGTGGGACACCCATGTCGGCAGCATCATCTACAAGCTCGACTATGACCTCGAAAAGGATTTTGAGCCGATCGCGCTGGTCTCGAACAATCCGCAGCTCCTGGTCGCCAAGAACGATTTGCCGGCGAAAACGCTGGCCGAGCTCGTGGCGTGGATGAAGGAAAACCCCGGCAAGATCAACTTCGTCAACCAGAACGCCGCGGCGAATGTCACCGGCGTGCTGTTCGAGAACCTGACCAGGCAGAAGGTGCAGTTCATTCCCTATCGCGGCGCGGGCCCTGCGATGACCGACCTGATCTCCGGGACGGTGGATCTGCTGGTGGTGCAGGGCGCGGTGGCGCTGCCGCAAATTCGCGCCGGCAAGATCAAGGCGCTCGCCAATTTGTCGCCGACGCGCTCGGCCTCGATGCCCGATATTCCGACCGCGGACGAGACGGGCGTGCCCGGCCTCTATATGTCCGGCTGGTTCGGCTTCTTTGCGCCTAAGGGCACGCCGAAGGATATCATCGCAAAACTCAACGCCGCGACGGAGGAGGCGCTGGCCGACCCCGCGATCCAGAAGCGCTTTACCGAACTGGGGCTCGACGTCGCGCCGAAGGCGCTTCAGACGCCGGAAGGACTGGCCGCCTTCCAGAAGGCCGAGATCGAAAAATGGTGGCCGATCATCAAGGACGCCGGCATCGGCGCGCAGGCGCAGTAGGCCTGCCTGCTCCCTTCAATCGTTAGCGAATCCTTGAAATTGCGCGGGCGGCAAAGCCCGCGTTTCTACGACCGGGCTTTAGGTTTATCCTTTACGCCTCTTTAATGGCGCGGTCGTAGGGTGCCTCTTGCGCAGCTCCCGCCGGAGCGGCGCGGCCGGTCAGGATGGCCGGTCGTTCGCGTAAGCGTTCGGAGTTCAGAATGGATATCACTACGCTGCTTGGCCTAGTTGCCGGCACCATCGTCCTGTCGGCGCTGATCCTGATGGGCGGTGACTTCCGGATGTTTTACGACATCCATGCCGTCATCGTCATTTTCGGTGGATCATTCGCCGCCACCCTTATCCGGTTTCCGCTAGGTGCGATCCTGCACGGCATGCCGCTGGGCGCGAAATTCGCCTTCACCATGAGCGCTCTTTCGGCGCGCGATCTGGTCGACGAACTGGCCCGGATTGCTGAAATCGCCCGCAAACAGGGGCCGGTCGGCCTCGAAAAGGTCGAGACGAATGAGCCGTTTCTCGCCAAGGGAATCCGCTACGTCGCCGACGGCTACGACCTCGAATTCATCCGGGACAACCTGGAGCGCGATCGCGACAATTTCCTGATGCACCTGAACGAAGGTTCGAAGATCTATCGCGCCATCGGCGACTGCGCGCCGGCGTTCGGCATGATCGGCACGCTGCTCGGCATGGTGCAGATGTTCTCCAACATGTCCGACCCCTCGAAACTCGGTCCCTTCATGGCCGTCGCGCTGCTGGCGACGCTTTACGGAGCGCTGGTGGCGAACCTGATCTGTCTGCCGATCGCCGACAAGCTGCACGGCAAGCTGCTCGACGAGGAAACCAATCGCACGTTGATCATCGATGGCATTCTGATGATCCGCGACTCCAAGAGCCCGGCGCTGGTGCGCGAAATGCTGCTGGCCTATCTGCCCGAAAAACATCGCCATGACGACGGCGAACTGGTGCCAGCCTGATCGGTCGAAGCAACCGGGCACGGAAATAAAGCATGGCCAAGAAAAAACGCGAAGAGGCGCATGGCGGTCACGGCTGGTTCGTGACCTTTGCCGACCTGATGGCGCTGCTGCTGGCATTCTTCGTGATGCTGGTGGCGTACTCCACGCAGGACTCCGCCAAACTGAAAATCGTCGCCGGTTCGATGCGCGATGCGTTCGGCGTGCAGACCGAGTCCCGGTATTCGGGAATCGTCGAATCCGACGGCCTGCCGACCCGTCCGAAACTGAAGAATGT
The DNA here is from genome assembly GCA_902826195.1 of uncultured Bradyrhizobium sp. Taxonomy (GTDB): domain Bacteria; phylum Pseudomonadota; class Alphaproteobacteria; order Rhizobiales; family Xanthobacteraceae; genus Bradyrhizobium. The sequence continues at coordinate 10,036 of CADEDX010000202.1, forward strand.
CGACCACATTTCGCCCGAGGAATCCTCCAATACCCCGACGCCCGACGAGAAAGACCGTCAGCGCGAATCCGGCGCCAAGCTGAAGGTCGATCGCGAGTTCGCGCTCGCTTCCGCCTCGTTGCGCCAGGCGCTGCAGGACATGCCGGAACTGACCGAAATGTCCAAGCACATCATGTTCGAGGAGACCAAGGAGGGGCTCAATCTCGAAATCGTCGACCAGGATGGCCGCTCGATGTTCGCCGATGGCTCCAAGACTCCCTTTGACCGCACCCGACGGCTGATCCAGAAACTGGCCGTGCCGCTGAAGGCGACGCCGCTGCGGGTCAACATTGTCGGCCATACCTCGGCCGGTTTCGTGCCGGCG
>CADEDX010000203.1 GCA_902826195.1 uncultured Bradyrhizobium sp.
ATGGTGTCGATCGCCTCCGGGAAGAAACGCCCGCCCGACAGCACCGATGGATGCTCGATCGCCGAAACCAATAGCCGGTTGACCGGCTCGCCGGGACCCCGGCGCAATCCCGGCATCAGCGCCAGCGCGTTCGCCTCGGTCCCTCCCGACGTGAACACGACATCCGACGCACGGACGCCGACGGCCGCCGCGACCGCGGCGCGAGCATCCTCGACCAGCCGGCGCGCCTGCCGCCCCTCGGCATGCACGGACGACGGATTGCCCGCTACCTCCCACGCAGCCGCCATCGCCTGCCGCGCCTCGGGGCGCAGCGGCGTCGTCGCATTCCAGTCGAGATAGACCCGCTCGGGCATTCTGTACAATATTACCTAAATCGGCCAGCGACGATCACCGGCCTCGTCCTCGGGCTAACGCCAGACGCTTTATGCCAATTGGGGATCGCGCCGTCTCTTGCAATCATGGCCTAACGCCTTGAACCGCCTCCCAGATGTTCAAGATGCTTGCTTTTTGCCCCTTGCCTCATGCTAGAAGGCCGCGACCAGTTCACGGGAGCGCCCGTCCGCGCATCGCCCAACGACGCATGATCGCATTCTTCTCGCCGCCAGATCACGTCCGTTGCCTAGGGATCATCAATGCCTGAAGTCATTTTCACCGGCCCCGCTGGCCGCCTCGAGGGCCGCTATCATCCGGCCAAGCAGAAGAACGCGCCCATCGCGATGATCCTGCACCCGCATCCGCAGTTTCACGGCACGATGAATCACCAGATCGTCTACCAGTGCTACTACGCGTTTGCGCATCGCGGCTTCTCGGTGCTGCGTTTCAATTTCCGCGGCGTCGGCCGCAGCCAGGGCTCGTTCGACCACGGCACCGGCGAATTGTCCGACGCGGCGTCGGCGCTCGACTGGGCGCAGACCATCAACCCCGAAGCGCGCGCCTGCTGGGTCGCGGGCTTTTCGTTCGGCGCCTGGATCGGCATGCAACTCCTGATGCGCCGGCCCGAAGTCGAAGGTTTTATCTCGATCGCACCGCCCGCCAACCTCTACGACTTCTCCTTCCTCGCGCCCTGCCCGTCATCGGGCCTGATCGTGCATGGCGAAAAGGATGCGGTGGTACCGCCGAAGGACGTCAACACGCTGGTCGAAAAGCTGAAGACGCAAAAAGGCATCGTGATCGACCAGCAGATCATCCCCGGCGCCAACCACTTCTTCGACGGCAAGCTCGAGCCGCTGATGGAGACGGTCACCGGCTATCTGGATATGCGGCTCGCCAACGTTCGCTAGCATCATCGATGCTTCGTAGGGTGGGTTAGGCGAAGCTGTAACCCACCGACGGATTGCGACAGCGGCGGATTACGCGGAGTTTATCATCGGGCGCGCATTCGCGCGACCTGTTGGCGAATCCGCCCGACGAAGCGCTAACCGGCTGCAAAATTCGTTCGCGTAGGATGGGTTGAGCTCTTCGCGAAACCCATCGATTCATTGCGCGGAGAGATGATGGGTTTCGCGAAGAGCTCAACCCGTCCTACAAATCCTAGGCCGCCAGCTTCAGCATGTGCGCGTCATGGCGCACCAGGAACGCATGCAGCAATTGCGGGTAGTCTGAGCTGACCGCCGTGCGCACGCTCGGTCGCTGCGCCAGCGACTTTCGCCAGGCGCGAACTTTTGGCGTCTCGGCAAACACCGATAGATCGGTGAGCTGATCGAATACATCGAAATAGCGGAAGATCGGCGCGAACACCGCATCCACCAGGCTGAAATTCTCTCCCGCAAAGTACGGTCCCACACCCAGCGTTTTCTCGACCTGCGCGAATTTGGCGGCGACCGCCTTCCGCTTGGTTTCAAACACCGCGGGATCGCCCGTCGTCTCCAGGCCCCATAGCTCGCTCAATATGGTCGAACCGAACTCCATCCAGGCGCGGTGCTGCGCGCGCTGCAGCGGATTTTGCGGATGCAGCTTTGCGCCGCATTGCGTGTCTTCGATGTACTCGCAGATGACGTTGCTCTCGAACAGCGCCACCTCGCCATCAGCGGTCTCGACGATCAGCACCGGCACCTTGCCGAGCGGCGAAATCTTCAGGAACCAGTCCGGCTTGTTGGCTAAGTCGATATCGACCCGCTCGAACGGAACGCCCTTTTCGGTCAGCGCGATCACCGCGCGCTGCACATAGGGACAAAGCTTGTGGCTGATTAGCTTGAGGGCGGCGGCCATGACATCCTCCGATTAATGCATATGCATCGAAACTAGATGCAAGTGCATTTATCTGTCAAGCGCGCCCCCTGCCGTCGCGCCATAGCGCCCCCGGACGCAGGGCGGCCTCGGTGGCGCGAACGGGCGCCCTAGTCCTACTTTGCATGGGGTTGTTTTCGATGTTTTGTGTTTGAACCCGCGGTGCCCCGCGACGGGTACCTGACCTCAGGGCCGCGCGATCATCCCGCCGGTCATGGGAAACGGCACGCCCGTCGTAGCGGGATAGCTCAACGGCAGGCCCTTCAGGCCGCGCGCCGCCAGGAAGCCGAACGCCTGCGCCTCGATGGCGTCCGACGCCCAGCCTAGCGTGTCCGCGGCCCGGACGGTCGCAGGCGCCAGGCACTCGCGCAGCATACGCAGCATGGTCAGGTTGCGGGCGCCGCCGCCGGCCACGATCCAGTTCTTCGGCTCCTTCGGCAGCAGCGGCACCACACGGGCAATCGCGGCGGCGGTGAAGGCGGTCAGCGTCGCTGCGCCGTCCTCCGGCGGCACGTCGCCGAGCTTGAGGCCGGCGAACTCGTTGCGGTCGAGCGATTTCGGCGGCGGCATCGAGAAGAACGGCAGCTGCAGCGCGCGATTGATCCAGGCCGCGTCGACCCGGCCCAGCGCCGCGGTGCGGCCTTCGGCGTCGAAACGCTGGTTCAGCCAGCGGAACATGTGGTCGTCGAGCAGCGCATTGCCCGGACCGGTGTCGCAGGCGATCAGGGTGTCGCCGTCGATATAGGTGATGTTGGCGACCCCGCCGATATTGACCACGACGGTCGGCCCCTCCCAGTCCAGCGACTGGGCCAGCGCGCGGTGATAGACTGGCACGAACGGCGCCCCCTGCCCGCCGGCATCGACGTCGGCGGCGCGGAAATCGTACATCACGGGAATGTGGAGCGTCTTGGCGAGCGCGGCCCCGTCCCCGATCTGCACCGTCAGCTTCTTGTCCGGCCGGTGCAGCACGGTCTGGCCATGGAAGCCGACGATGTCGATGTCGTCAAAGCGCAGGCGGTTTTGCGCGGTGAAGGCGGCCACCGCCTCGGCATGGGCGGAGGTGACGATCCGCTCGGCCTCGCGCAGGCAGCCCGGCCGCGCGTCGCGATCCGGCAGGTCGGTGGCCTCGTACAGCGCCTGCCGCAGCACGCCGCGCTCCGCGTCGGTGTAGGGGCGGTATCCGGACGGCCCGAGGGCGTTCACCTTGCGGCCGTCGGTCTCGATCAAAGCGACATCGACCCCGTCCAGCGAGGTGCCGCTCATCAGACCAAGTGCCGTCAACATCATCTCAATTCGTGCCTCTGCCACGCCCTGTTCGAACCGTCCCGCCGACGACGATCAGCTTGTGCCAAACACAGACATCTTATAATGCCACAGCGATTAGCCCTGCAGCAGCCTGTTTCACTCTGGTTCCTCAACTCGTTACAATTACAGTGAAAATACAATGATCAGAGAACCCCGCCATGACCCCATTTAAATCGGATTTTCTGAACATCTTACAGGAACGCGGCTTCATCCACCAATGTTCCGATTTCGACGGCCTCGACGCGCTCGCCGCCAAGGGCCAGGCGACGGCCTATGTCGGCTACGACTGCACCGCACCGTCCCTGCATATCGGGAACTACCTTACTATGATGATGCTGCACTGGCTGCAGCAGAGCGGCAACAAGCCGATCACCCTGATGGGCGGCGGCACCACCATGGTCGGCGACCCCTCCGGCAAGGATGAATCGCGCGCCATCCGCTCGATCGCGGAAATCGAGGCCAACAAGGCGTCGATCCGCGGTGTTTTCGCGAAGGTACTGCGCTACGGCGACGGGGCCAGCGATGCCATCATGCTCGACAACGCCGAGTGGCTGACCAAGCTGAACTGGATCGAGATGCTGCGCGATATCGGCCGGCATTTCTCCGTCAACCGCATGCTGACGATGGACTCGGTGCGGCTCCGGTTGGAGCGCGAGCAGGAGATGAGCTTCATCGAATTCAACTACATGGTCTGCCAGGCCTACGACTTCGTCGAACTGGCGCGGCGTACCGGCTGCCGGCTGCAGATGGGCGGCTCCGACCAGTGGGGCAACATCGTCAACGGCGTCGATCTCGGCCGCCGCATGGGCACGGAGCAGCTGTTTGCGCTGACCACGCCGCTGTTGACCACTGCGTCGGGCGCCAAGATGGGCAAAACCGCACAGGGCGCGGTGTGGCTCAACGCCGACCAGTTCTCGCCTTACGATTTCTGGCAATACTGGCGCAACGTCGAGGACGCCGACGTCGCCAAATTCCTAAAGCTGTTCACTATCCTGCCGATGGCCGAGATCGGGAAACTGGCGGCGCTGCAGGGCGGCGAGATCAACGAAGCCAAGAAGGTGCTGGCGACGGAAGCGACCGCGCTGCTGCACGGCCGCGATGCGGCCAACACGGCGGCCGAAACCGCGAGGCAGACGTTTGAGCAGGGCGCGATCGCGGAAAACCTGCCGACGGTGGAGATCTCCTCCGGCGAACTCGAAGCCGGCGCTGCCGTGCTCGGGCTGTTCGTGAAGGCTGGCCTTGTCGCATCGAACGGCGAGGCACGGCGTCAGATCAAGGGCGGCGGTTTGCGCGTCAACGACACCGCCATCACGGATGAGAAGATGGTGCTGACGCCGTCCAACCTGACGCCGGAAGGCGTCATCAAGCTTTCCATGGGAAAGAAAAAGCACGTGCTGCTCAAGCCGGCTTAGGGTCGGCTCGCATAGGCGCATTCGTTTTTGACGCTTGCTAGGGATCGCCGAAATGCGCTCCCTAGGCCGCATGGACAAGGCGCCAGGAGGAGACTCGCCGAAACCGTCGCACACCGCGCTCGGCGTGCTGGCGCTGTGCTTCCTGCTGCAAATGATCGGTCGCGGCCTTGGCGACAGTTTTACGGTTTTCCTCAAGCCGATCTCGGAAAGCTTTTCGTGGGATCGCGCCGAGGTGGTCTCGGTCTACTCGCTGACCTGGCTCGCCGGCGGATTGATGGCGCCGTTCGTCGGCCGGCTGTTCGATCGCTCCGGTCCCCGCCTCACCTATTCGCTCGGCCTGTTGCTGCTCGCCGGCTCTTTCCTGGTGGCCTCGCGTGCGCAAACGCTCTGGCAGTTCCAGCTGTCGACGGGACTGTGCGTCGGGATCGGCATTTCGCTGATCGGCAACGTGCCGAGTTCGATCCTGCTCGGCCGCTGGTTCGGCCCGCGGTTGCCGACCGCGATGGCGGTCCTCTACTCCGCCACGGGCATCGGCACGATGTTGCTGTTGCCGGCCTCGCAGCTTTTGATCGACCGGATCGGTTGGCGCGACGCCTATCAATGGTTCGGCATCGTGGCGCTGTGCATGCTGGCGCCGCTGCTGTTGCTGCCGTGGCGGACGATCGCCACCGGCTCGCTGCATGTGGCTCAGAAGACGGACACTGGTTTTGTCGATCATGGCTGGACGCTGAAAAGCGCGATGCGCCACCACACCTTCTGGGCGCTGTTCTCGACCTTCTTCTTCACGGCGATTGCGATGTACGCCGTCACGGCGCAGATCGTGGCCTATCTGATCGATGCGGGATTTGCGCCGTTGCAGGCCGCGACCGCATGGGGCTTTTCCGGCGTGGTGCTGCTGTTCGGTATGCTCGGCATATCCGCGCTCGATGGCATCATCGGCCGCCGGCCGTCGGTGCTGTTCAGCTATGGTGTTTCGATCGTCGGAATCATTCTGCTCTGGCTGCTGCAATATTATCCGAGCTACTGGCTGCTGACGGGGTTCGTCGTCACCTTCGGCAGCATGATCGGTTCGCGCGGACCGCTGATCACGGCGACGGCGCTGAACATTTTTCGCGGCAAACGCGTCGGCACCATCTACGGCACCATCTCGATCGGCAGCGGCCTCGGATCGGGATTGGGGTCGTGGGCCGGCGGCCTGATCCACGACTGGACGCACAGCTACGACGCGCTGTTCGTGTTTGCGCTGATCAATCTTGTGCTGGGATTGATTCCGTTTCTGGTGGTGCCGGCGCTGCGGCGTTAGTTGTTCGGCGGCAATTCCACCGGGCCGTTGTGCTGCTTGCCGGTGTTGAATTCCATGATCTTGCGCGTCACGCCGGGGAACATGGCCGAGATCGGATTGACGCGCAGCACGGGCTGACCCGGCGTGCCGACCACCTCGTAGGTCACGCCGATCAGGCCCTCATTGCTGCCGGCGCCGAGCACCAGGCCGAGCACGGGAATCTGACCGAACATGTTGTTCAGCCCGTACATCGGAATGAAGGTGCCGCTCATGCGAACCTGATTGGCGGCCGTATCGATATTGCCCTCGATGGTCGCGCCGATCATCGGCCCCTTCACGACGCCGTCCCTGATCGAAAGCACGCCGCTCTGCCGGGTGAACTCGGCGCGCAACGCCGAAAACGAAACGCCGCCCTGATTGCCGGTGGAATTGCCCGCCGCGACGCGGTCGAGCGAGGCCTCACCCCTGATGGTGAAGTCGCGGACGTTGATCAGGCCTTCCTTGGCGCTGGGCTCGACCGTCGGCGGCTCCAGCGCGAGCGACAATTGTCCGCCGATCACCTTGGAATACATATCGGTGAAGCGAAAGAAGGCGCCCGCATCATTGGTCTGCAGCATGATGATGTCGCGCCCCTGCCCGGTGCCGCGACCGCGCAGATCGGCGCTCAGCGGCGTATCGCGGCCGACCTTGCCGGACAGCGCGAAGGCTCGCACGATGCCGTTGCGCCGCGAGAACTTGCTGTCGACGCTGCGCAACGCCTCGCCGTTGAAGCCCGCGACCGCGCCGAGCTTGAGGTCGACGTCGAGGTCGATATTCCGCGTCTTGCTCTTGGGATCGGAATCCTTGCCGGAGATCGCCGATTTCAGGAAGCCACGGCCGTCGAACACCTCGCCGCGCATCGTGACCTTGACGACACCATCGGCGCCGCGCTCCGCCTTCAGCGTGGTCTTGTCGCCGTCAGACGGCGCATAGGTCGGAAAACTCGCGTTCAGCAGATCGCCGTTCTGGTCGACTTCCAGCGAACCCTTGATCGAAACGCCGCCACCTTCGACGACGATTTCCTGGAACAGCGTCGACTGTTCCTTCTTCACCACGATAAAGCTCGCCTTGCCCGACTTGCCGGGCAACTTGACCCAGCCCGGCAGGATGTTGTCGAGGCGCAGTGAGGTCAGGTCGGCTTCGATGCCGACGCGGCTGTCGTTGTCGCCGATCTTGCCGATCACCTTGACCGGAATAGAGCCAGTTACCGCGGATCCCAGATCGATCCCGAGGCGGGCGCGGCTGGCATCGTCCAGCGTCGCCTGCAGGCGAATATCGGCATCGCCGGCGCTCGGCTTGCGATAGTCCAGCGAGGCCGGCTGGCCGTTGATCTTGACGTCGCCCTTGACCTGATAGCCGGCATTGTTGGCCACCACCTTCAGCGTGTTGGCTTCCAGCTTCTGGTTCATCACCAGCTTGTCGGCGGAAAATCCGGAAAGATCGGCCGTGACGGCGTAGATGGTTTCCGCCTTGGTCATCGAGCCCTTGACCGGCATGCCCATCGAAATCGAGGCCGTGATGTTGCCCTTGCTGGAGTTCGGGTCGATCAGCGTGCCCGAGACGTCGCTGAGGCGGTCGGAGGCAAGAATCTCGGCGGCCGCCGCCACCGGCGCATCGACCCTGAACTTCACCTTCGACGGCGACGGCTTTGGCGCCATGTCCGGCACCTCGAACGTGAAGTCCGAGATATTGATCTTGCGGCCTGCCGGCGTGTCGGCAATGCCCTGCCCGATCGTGACAAGCGCGGTTCGCCCAGTGACCCGCGCCTTCAGGTCGGCATCGCGGACCGATGGCATTTCGTCGACCGGACGCACCGTGACGCCTGACGCCACGATGTTGACGGCCAGGCCATCATCCGGAATCGGCGGCCCCTTGCGCGACAGGTTGCGCACCGGCGAGTTGACGCCGACCTCGATGCGCTGGAGCGTGCCCTTCTCGATCCGGTCGATTACCCATTCGCGCACTTCCGGAACGATCAGGATGGGCCACATCCGCTTCAGCGCCGACGCCGACATCGGCGTGCCGGCAAAGCCGAGCTGGAGCCGTGCCTCGTTGGCATAATCGACGCTGCCGGTGCCGGCGATGCCGATTTCGCCATTGCTGATATCGGCCTGGGTGAGCAGCACGCGCTTGCGGTCGGTGTCGAACTTCATCCCGATCGAGATACGGTTGAAGATCAGCGGCGCCTCGTTGCCGGTGCCAGCCAACAAAATCGTGCCGCCGCTGAAGCCGGCCTGCCATTCGGTGGTGGCGCCGTTCGGCGGTTCGAGATGGGCGAGCAGCGTGATCCGGTTCGCGCCGGACACGACCTTGAAGGGCGCGACCAGCACGCGACGACCGGCGTCCCATTCGACGCTCAACTCCGCCGAATCGATCGGCATTGGATAATCAGGCGTATCGCTGTCGATCAGGTTGCCGGCGCCGGCCAGAACCTTGCCGCGGAAATAGGTCGGCAGGCCGTCGCGGCCCAACTCGCCTTTGAGCTCGCCGGAAAGCGGCAGATCGGCGCTGTAGGTCAGATCCTTGACCCGCATTGCGAGCAGGATGTTGGCGGCCGGAACCTTGTCGGCGCGAAGGTCGACCGAACGCACGCCGTTTTGCTGCGGCCCGATCACGACCTTGAGCGACCACGGCCGCGCGCCTTCCTCGCCAAGGCTCACCGCGACGCCGCCGCCGCGCGGCCGGCGCATGCTCAGGCTGATATTCTCAAACGTCCATTTGTTGCCGCGCTGCTGATCGTCGACAATGAGGTTGCCGTTCTTCAGGCCGATCTCATTCAGGTTCTGCCCGTCGAGGCCGGTCAGGCTGAGGCTGTCGAGCCAGTCGAGGCCGGCCAGCAATCCGCTCTGTGCGGTGGCGTCAGGCGTCGCGCCGCCCTGGGTGGCGGGAGGCGCCGGACGCGGGAATGTCGGCGCCATGCCGGCATCGCGCTTGGAGGCGACGCCGGTCGCCAGCGGTTTGGCGGTGTCGCCGGCGGACACCGAGACCTGACCGTCCGGCGTGATCTTCACCGCCAGTTCGGCATCGACCAGATTGAGGCTTTCGGCACGCAGCCGCCCCATCATGAGCGCCATGCCCGACAGCTTCACCTCGGCCTTCGGCGCGGTGGCGACGACGACCTGATCGCGGTCGCGCACCACGATGTCGCGGATTCGCACCGCGATACGAATCCGTCCGGCGCGCTCGATCTGGGTGCCGCCGACCTCCACCTTGTTGCCGTGGCCGATATTGTCCTCGATCGCGGCGGCCAGCCACGGCGTCGCCATATCGAGATTGATCGGCCCGGCGCCGAGCCGCATCCAAAGGCCGCCGAAGCAGACCGTGAAGACAAACGCGAGCACGCCGACCACGATGGCAATGCGCTTGACCCACCGTCCGGTCAGCCGCCGCTGCAACGCTTCGAATCGGTCGCTCAGCCGATGAAACCTGGAACTTGGACGAGACAACAATCGGCGCGCGCGGTAACGCCCCGCCTCGTCGGGCTCCTGATCCCAACCGGCCGCATCATCCCATTGCGAGATGTGGACCTCGGCGCGCGGACTAGACCCCTTGGGCGAAGTATTCCTAGCCATTGCCTCTCGGTGCCGGCGCTGAGGTTGACCACCGCCAGAGGCGCGTTCTTCGATGCTGATCGAACGCTCCCGTGCCGGCATCGCTGCCAATCCTCGATTAATACTGTTACTCGTGGTTGGGCCCAAGGACTCATTGGGCGGTCCCATCGACGAACGGACGGGGGTAGCGTCGAATTCCTTGTAACCGTACTCCCGGGTCATCAAACTTGCCCAGTGGCCGGAGCGAATCCGACGGTCCGAGACAACACCCGCAATACCCTAATGGTTGATCTGCGGAAAGCGACGAAAGGAAGGCGTATGTCCAAGAAAACGCGCAAGAAATCCTCCAAGCCAGCCCCCAAAAGCCGCAAGACGCCCGCCCGAAAACCACCCGCCGCCAAAACCGCCAGCAAGTCTGCCAGCAAGACCGCTCGCACAGCGGCCAAAAAGCCTGCCGCCAAGAAGGCTGCCAAATCGGCTACCAAGCCCGCTAGATCCGCCGCCAAGGCGGCTGCGAGCAAGCCGGCCAAAACCGCTCCTGCCCCA
>CADEDX010000204.1 GCA_902826195.1 uncultured Bradyrhizobium sp.
CGTACAAAACCCCGAGACTCTAACAGTCACTGGATGAAAATTCAGTGGCAGGTCACAGTCTGGAAGAGGACAGCGCGCGATCCGATAGTGACAATTGTAAGCGCACTATAGCACGGAACGTGCCAATACCAGAGCGGCGCATCACTCGGCAAACGCAAAAATAGGAAAGCTATGGCGCAGACTTTGAACTGTTAGCCAGAATGTTCAGCATAAGCTGGAGGAGAGTAGAATGGCCAATCGAGACGCACTTTACTATCCCTATCTTCGATTTCGAAATGAGGAGTGGCTCAAAAGCACTCTTCTTGTTTTTCCGAAGATCTGGCGCATGATTCCGGACGGCCATCACCCGGAAGATTCGGATTTGATTAGGAAACTAGGAGCGGCTCAACTTCTAGAGTGCACCGCATTGAATTCACCTGGCGTCGATCGAGCCGTGCAAAAGCTATTGGGGAGGATAAAAGCCGACATGGCGAACGATCCGCATTTTGCACACAGATTCTCCAAGAGGAATTCAGATCAAATAAAGGCGAGAACCGGAGACCCTAAAGGCTATCAACTACTCTCTTTTAAAGCGAGCCTCTTGCTCAGCGAATTGAAAGAACTGAATCTTGCTTGGAGGCCGGAAGTCTCTGATGGTCAGAACTATCTTGAGATGCATCCGGACCTCGGTGAGACAATCATGTCGACACTCGCGGCGGCTTCAGCGCTCGACGATGGACTTCAAGTTGTTGCCGACGAAGCACCTTTGCACGATTGTCTGGTACGAAACCAAGAGGACGAAATTTACGACGCGCTCATTCATCGAAGGGATATCAACGTATACGAGGCGGATCACTCAAAGGTCGAGCTGCTTGTCTTTCAGCAGTTCGATTTTCGAGAGCTTACCCCGGAAAACCTCGTCAAGCTAAGGGAGGAAGATCAAGCGCTAGGTCGATTCCATCAGAAGGCCGCTGACATCGCGAAATCGATCCCAACAATGAGGAATAAAGACCGGTTTGAGACGGAACTAAAGCGGAAAGTCGATGAAGTGATAGACGAGTGGGACCAAAGTAAAACTAGGCCCGGCAGTATTGCGCGCCAGATATTCACCGGCACCGAGAAACCAACCGGTGATTTTCTGAAAAAGATTGCCGAGCAGGCGGCCGGTCCGGCTGTCACGGGCGCCATGGTGGGTGGACTGAGCACAGGGACTGTATTGGGCGCTACTGCTGGCTTCGGCGTTGCACTCGTGGTCCATGCCGCAACAGCAGTGCGTACGGTTGCCACGCAGCAGAAAGATGGCCCCTATCACATATTGACCCTACTCGAAAAATCAGGCGCAGCATTTACGGCGGGTTGTTGAGGTTGCGACGCCATACGGTGATGAGAGCAGATTGTGATCGCGTGTGTGTCAAATCGCACGCGATGACACGCTTCCTCAAAATGACAGAGAGAGTTGTTTCGACTGCGTCGGGATGTTACGGTCTTTCACCGCAAGAGGCTGAATTCATCGCTCACACCGGAGCGCCGGAATGTCCGTTGCGAACCTCAAAAAGTTTTTCGCGAAACTCGATCACCTGATTGATGTGGGTCTGCATGAAGACGTCACGCGTGAGGAAGTCGAGGAGCATGTCGCGGCCGGTGACGTGGTCGACTGGGCGTATCTTCTATCCGGGGACTATTCGGGTATCGCCGTAGGCATTCGCAACGAAAACCGCCCGATCGCATCAGGCCTCAAGGCGATGCTTCGCGAGCCACCGGCTTACGGACCTCATTTATCGCTGCTGTTCGGCAGTCGCAAGAAGCGCCTCGTGGGGTGGGAGAAGGCGATGCGGAGGCTAAACCTTTACAATCGCCATTATGATCCGGAAGACAACGGGATATGCATTCTGATGGCATGTGTTTCGCTACTTATCGAGCAGGAAGGCTCGGCATGGGAAGCCGCGGGCTAGTGTCCGGCCGGTCGCTTTTAGCGGAAGCAAAGGCGAAGCGCGCTTCAAGCTTTGCAACGAGCCCACGTGCGCCGTGGGCGTCACCGGCCGGTCCCTGGCGCTGATTAATGTTCATCGCGGTAACGGGGCGGCAGACCGTCGACGAGGTTGCATTTCACGCAGTAGATTTTGTAGCTGCCGATCTTCGCAAAGCGCTCGTCAATCGGTTCGGCCCAAAAGCGCGCGGCCGGATAGCCTCGGCTGTGCCAGTACTGCTCGAGCCGCTTGGCGAGGGCCATGGCACCTCTTTGGCCGAGGTTGTTGATTGATGAGTCCTCGTCACGCGCTTCGGGCACGAGCGCGAGGTGGCTGCTTTCTCTTCTGTCCATCATGGCTCTCCCCATGGTTGGCGGCTGCGTCGTAGCGGAGGGAACGAGCACCATCGCCCGTACGTCCTTAAACGCAGTCAATTAAGAGAACTGCCGCTCATAGCGGCGTATATGAGAGCCAGGAATGGTCAGGGACCTTTGCGTTCGCTTAAGCCTTCTGGACTGGCGTTGCGGATAGATTGCTGATTGCTGCTCCGGCGCTTCGATCCAGCTCAGCAAAACCGATTTGCGTGCGCAGATAGTGGCTACCAGCCGAAAGATCGGCGGTTGGGCGGTGCCTGCGAGATTATAGATCTTCCTTCGATCCGCCCGGTTTGCGTAGATGAACTCGGCAATGCTGTCGGCCCCGCGCAGAATGTCGCCCGCGAGCGGCACATGGACGGAAGCGGCCTGGATGCTGCTCAGGATCAACGATGACTCTTCGGGTGCGTGATCGGAGGGATTTTCAGACATTTGTTCTTCCAGAGTTTCGGCGAGACACAATTGCGGCTCGAGATTCAAAGTAACCGAGGGGTCGTGATCGCGTCTCGCCGAAAAGTTTTTTGAACAAAGCCGAGCGATTGTTGGCGTTCATCATCGCGCGTACCGTTTGAGCATCAACCACAACAAGAAGGAGATGCCATGACGACGAACGCGCAAATTGGACGGCGATTGATTCCGCTGGAGCAGATCGCCTTAATTGAAGCCTTCGATCCTTCGACACAAACCCGCATGAAGAGCGAGCGGCCGTTTCAGGCGCGCGTGGTCATGATCGACCGTGACAGCGTGCTTACGGAGGAGCCGGTTGCAACGCTGGCGGAACGATATGGGTTTCGGATGCTGCGGAAGACGGCCTTGCAACCAATCCGGCTGTCAACTTCAAGGTCGAAGGATTCACGCCGCGCGAGGGTTTTGAGCCGACCAAACCCTACAGGAGCCGGATCATCTGGCGCGATCAGGGCGGAATGTCGCAGAGTAAGCTTCGGTTGACCGAGCCGGAGAGAGTCATCGCCATAGCTGTTCGCGGCGAGGTCGACGTACCTGCCGCCGGCAGCCCCGTTGTGAAAACTGTTCGCCGAACTCGCAGGCGTCCACTAGCACCCACGCAAATGTAGGGGCGCGTCCTCCGGACCGGGCCCTCTTCGGGTTGAGCCTGTTTTTCGGGAGAGGAGGCTGCGCCCCAAGCCTTCAAGGCTTCAGACGAGCGGGGGCAAGGGCCTCCGGCCTTGACGGCTTTCCCCGCCAGGAAATTTTGGCCAAAGCGATCAGGCTGCGTGGAGGCTGGTCGCCTCGGCACCACGTCGCCGGTATGCGTCAACGCGTGTTCGGCCCGAACGACATTCCACAGGTCAAAAACCTCTTCAACGTCCTTAGATAGCCTAAACCCTTCATTGCCAAGGGACTTCACAGAATGGCGTCGAGTGCCGCAATCGCCGCGCGCCTCAAACGGCTGGTGCATCTTCAACGCTGCCGCCTAGCATTTGCTATTAGGTCTCACGCGATCGCAGGCGGCAGCTTATCGACCTTCGCCATCCAAGCGGGCTTAGAAGTCAGCTGGTAATAACTATCCAAACGCTTGCGGGCCGGTTGATTGGCTCCAAGTCCCAGATAATTGACAGCGTTTACGCCAAAAAAGCGGTTGGCGAGTTTTCCTTTGGCTCCAAGATTCCGCTCGATCGAGGCATACATCTTTTCGAACTTCCTCAGATAGTCATCCGACGTCGGCCCCTCGCGAATGATCATCTCCCAATCCGTGCCATACATCAGACGGTGCGAAAGTGCTGCATCCCCTTTGCCGCTCGTCGTTTTATAGAGCTTCGTCAGCAACGCTTCCAACTGAGGTTCTTGATCCAGCACTTCGGAGAAATATCCGGAGTCCGCGTACACGAAGTTTCCGTTAGCATTATCCATATAACTTTCGAGTATAGGCTGCTGATCTTGCTCGGAGAGCTTTCTCATACCGAAATGGCCGTAATTGAGCCGTAGCCCGGCGAATTTATTGGAGATGGGCCCCCAGTGCTCCGCGCCGGCGAGGTCCTGGAAATCGTCGCTCGGTCCAACAGTCTTGCTTGCGTGCCCCATGATCGGCACACCGTTTTGCGCGCACCAAAGGTAGAGATCTCCCAGCACGGCATCGAATTTTTGACGCAGATCGATTGCGCGTAAGGATTGGGGTATCCAGTCCCGATCCCAAAAGTTTGGCCTTAACGTCGCGTTCCCGAATGGTGCGAAGCCCATCGGCGGATAAATCTTCACGCCCACGAAGCCGTGCTGTGTGATGGCGTTTTTCACATTGGCGAAAGACGATTCGGTCGTTAATCCCAGATTGTGGGCAACTTCCTTGAACGGATCAAAGGGCGCAAAGCAGAGCACCCGTCCACCCGTCAGCTGCGAAATCTTGTCCATGACTCGGAATTGGTCCGTCAGACTTGTGGTCGTCGTGCTGCCGCCCCCGAGCGGCCAGTCGAAATCGACGAGATGTGCCACCATGATATCGATCTTGCGCGCAGGGTCGGTCGAATATTTCATGAGATACTGGTAGACGTTGACGTAGCGATAATTGAAGTTTTGCAACACAAAATTGAGGTTTCCCTCAAAGGTCGGCTCTAGAAACGCGAACCGTGCCCTGCGTTGCTGATATTTTCCGTAATCCCGCGGCAAACTATCGATGTAGGCGTCCAGCCTGCGAGCGGTCGAAGGCCGCGCGTACCGTTGCCCTCGAACTTCATTGTTGGCCGCAGTCAGCGCTTGCAAAAACTGGGTATAGCTTTCCTGCGCGTGAGAGTAGAAAATGTCCCCAAATGTCCTGCCATTACAGTTGCGAAGCGCGACCTCCACGTCAGCGAGCGCCGCCAGCTCTTTAGACCCGCTGGGCGATAGATTTTTGGCCAACATTTTTAGAACGACCGCTATGAAATGCGGGTCATTCGTTTGGCGCCTGACGACGTGATCAAAGAACCCTTCAATCTGCAGATCGGAGCCATTGAAGACGTGCGTGTGTACATCAATGGTAAGCGGCGTGCGTTCGTCGGAAATGGTCGGGTCGCCCGGGCAGAACGGAACGATCGGTGACGCGCAGCCTGATAGTCCGAGACCTGCGCCAAAACAGCCTAGCCCCGCCAGAGCCTGGCGCCGCGTAATGTTGCCCATGACAATCCCCGAAGTGTTAGGACAATAATCTGAACAGCCGGGGCAAAAGGCCCCAGGCAGCGAAACGGTTAGCTCTTCAAAGAAGCGCGGGCGGGCTTCGCGCCCGAAAAAACGACGCTTGCTCGCGTTAAAAAATAAAACGCGTCAAAAGTTAAAGTTGATTTGAAACTCTGCGATCGATCGAAGCAGATGAGCGAAATCACAAAGAGACCTTGCAAGCGCCACCTCTTCGCGGAAAATGTGCGGTAAGATTGTGTTGGACGCGGCGGCCGCGAATGGCCGTTGCCACTCCCCGTCCGTCAAGGCCGAGACGAGCGGAGGCAAATGCCTCCGGCCTTGACTGCCATGCCCCGCCAAGAAGCCTGCCAGCGGGTTTGCTGCGCAAACCCGCTTTTGGAAAAGCGATTTCAGCACGATAAGAGAGTGCGTTACCGGCCAGCCGTGGACCGCAGCCGAAGCGCCCCGAGCAGCACCGTGAACGCCGCGCTGTGCTGGCGACGGCTGGGATAATAGAGATGATAGCCAGAGAATGGCTCGCACCATTTGGTAAGGACGCGGGCCAGTTTGCCGGAGGCCAAGGGTAGGCGCACCTCGTTTTCTGGTAAATAGGCTAGCCCTAAGCCTGAAAGCGCAGCCGTCAGTAATGCGGAGCCGGTGCCGACAATGAGCTGACCATCAACGCGAACACGTAGATCGTGGCCATCCTCGTCAAACTCCCAAGTGTAAAGGCCGCCGTGGGTGGGCAAACGAAGATTGATGCAATTGTGCTCTGTCAAATCCTGCGGCGTTTTTGGTTTGCCATACCGCTTGAAGTATTCTGGCGTAGCCACCACCGCCATGCGCATGGTGGGGCCGATGGGCACCGCGATCATCCCTTTTGCAACCATCCCGCCAGGGCGCACGCCGGCATCGATCCCTTTGGCAGCAATATCGGTGAGGCCGTAATCGATCACGACTTCAACATGGATGTCCGGATAATCGGGCAGAATTTTTTGCAGCGACAAAGCCGATATCCCAGTTCGAAACATTGGCCTGCAGCAGGCGATGCTCCAGGCTTACGTCAACAATCCCACCTTGCAAAAACAACGGGCAGCCTTACGCGCTGCCGATGAACAGGTCCCGATTGCCAAATCAGCGGCCCGGCCCAACCTCGATGCCGATGCCGAAGTAGGTTATGCGCGCAACGATATCTCTGGCCGGCAGATCAACACGCAGCCACGAGGGGTAGGGCTCACGCTCACGCAGCCCCTCTATAAAGGCGGGCGCATTCAGTCGGGGATTACTTCTGCCGAGACGACGGTTCTGGCGCAACGCGCTCAGCTTCAAGGTGGCGAGCAAACCCTGTTTCTGAATGTGGTGCAGGCCTATCTGGACGTCGCCCGGGACCAAGCCGTCCTGCGCTTGAGCCGCGAGAACGAGAAGGTCTTACTCAAAGAGAAGCAGGCCGCCACGGACCGTTTCCAGATCGGGAATGCGACGCGCACCGACGTGACCCAGGCAGAATCCCGCTATGCCGGCGCGCGCCGATCGCATTGAGGCCGAAGGGACGCTCGCTGTTAGCAAAGCGACATATTACCGGGTGATCGGCGATGAGCCCGGAGACATCGAACTCCCGGATCCGGCGATTGCTTTGCCGGCAAATCTGGAAGAAGCCGTGAGCACGGCGCAGATCCATACGCCGGGGGTAATCTCTGCCAGATATACAGAAGAAGCTTCGCGCGCGGATATCGACACGGCCGAAGGGGCCTTGCTGCCTGAGGTCGATATTCAAGCCACGACTAGAAAGGACTGGGATCAAAGCCCCACACTTCCTGTTCCAGCTGATAACGCCACGATTTCGGCGCGCTTGGTCATGCCTCTATACCGGGGCGGCGCCGATTACGCGCGCACCCGTGCCGCTAAGGAAACTGCGAGCCAGCGCCGTATTGAATTACGGGAAGCCCAAGATCAGGCCCGGCAGGATGTTGTTAGCGCTTGGCGGGATTTGATGACGGCACGGGCGACGATCACCGCACGGCGCGCGCAGATTAAGGCATCTGAGATCGCGCTGACGGGTGTGCGTGAGGAATCCAACGTGGGCACCCGCACGGTGCTCGATCGGTTGAATGCGGAGGCCGAAGCTATCCAGGCGCAGGTGGCGCTTGTTCAGGCACAGCGCGATGAGGGGCTAGCGATCTACCGCGTCAAAGCGGCTGTCGGTGAGCTTACCGCCGAACAGCTTAAACTGCCGGTCGAGCCTTATGAGCCACAACGACATTACGAGGATGTCGAAAATAGGTGGGTCGGGTTGAGTGGAGGAGATGAAAAGGCCGTGGTGCCGGTAGCGATCAAGCCGCCTGAGACAAAGCTTCACCTTCCCAAGCTCAAACCTATCCCGGCTTTACGTAAGTGATGGGCAAGTAGAGAGCACGTCTGGGAATCTGCAACCAGACGACCCGCTAAAGGGGCTTCCATCAAACCCATTTTTAAAGAAAATGGATTCAGAAAAGAAGCTGCCCGAATTTGGCTACAAATCTCTTGAGAAATTGCATTCGACGCCACGAGCAGGACAAACGCTCGTGGCGGCTGCCGCCACACGTGACGACAAGGTCACAACGGTCGTAAGATTCATGACGGATTGATGATGCCTTGAGTTGCGGCAAACATTGACTCTCATCGTTCCTAACCCAGATGATGTTAGGACAACATCGATTTCAAAGTACGAGGACGGGTTTAACGCCGCGGATTGAGCGTAATGCAAAGGAGTGATCGATGCCGTCGTCGAGCCAGACGTCCAGCATTCTACTCACTTGTTCACTGGGCTGTGGTTATACCGTGGATGCCGAGACCCCTCCGTCGGCAATTGCCTGTCGCAACAAAGAATGTCACCGATGCGCGCTTAAGAAGCATTTAGTATTACATCAGCGCAAGGCGCGGCTTTTTGGACAGGGCTGGATATTCGTTTTTTTCATTATCCTCATCCTTAGTCTCGCAGGAATAGCTGCTTTTGGAGACGCCATCCGAAAGGCGTTGCATGTGGGCTCTATTGCCATTCTCTGGGCCGGTCTGCCTTTTGTGCTAGCTTGGATATTCAATTATTTCAGCCTGCTCAGCCGACTGGTAGCTGCGACAAAATTCTTGTGGGCCTGGCTTCGCGCGCTTGATTTGACAGGTCTTTCAATTCGATGGTGGCCTTCCGGAGGCGCCGATCCTCAGAGTCCTGCGGGGACGGGGCCGGTGGTCCTACCGGGCGGTGGTAGTCCGGAACTCCTGGCACCGAGTAGGCACTTCCAAAGTCCACTAAGATTCAATTTCCATAACACAAGGTGCATGGGAGTTGGTGACACATCGATCGCTGCTGCGATTGCGTATATCCAGTTTAAAGACTGGGACATCAAATTGATCGATCGCGCACTGGCGGATGTGGCCAAGGCCCACGAGGCACTAGATAGTCTCCTACGTTGTGCCGCTTTCGGGTCTCTTCAGATTTGGGGAATAACCAGCTCTGACTTTGAATGGCAGCCGCTCGAGGAAAACTATTGGCTGGAACATGAGATTGATCGGCTGAGCGTTCTAAAGCGAGAAAAACCATTTACGAAGCGGATCGCTGGAGGGCACCTCGCGGGGGCCCACATCGATCTGAGGACAAGCCGTGCGCAGCTTGAAGCGACATGGTCGGCCTAGCGGTTGAATTGGCTAGGAGGTTCTCGGTATTTTTCGGGATCTCCGCACGCGCGCGACGCCTCCGAGCTACCGACGATTCCGGCTAACAAAACGTCCAACATCGCGTCCAACAATAATTTCTTTCAAAAGTTTCGCTTGAAGTCCGAATCTCAATAAGTATCTGAGGCGACGACAGAAATATGCTATCGCTTGTTGCGATAATTTTTCCCAGAGGCTCTTCGGGCGCGCCAACCTTTTCAATGATTTAACCCGTCTTCGGCGACAGTTTGCTTATTCTGAGCCTCTAGCTAAAAGTAAGCGAATGGTAAGCAACGCACTTGGATCGGTGCTAGTCTAGCGACGTCGACTTGAGAGGAGCCCTCTCAAGGCTCAAACAGGGGTTCGATTCCCCTAGGGAGCGCCAACGACTCCCAGACTCTCCCGAAAATTCAGCAACTATCGGTTCGACTTGGGTTTTTGTCGGCGTATTGCCTATCGCTTTCACGGCGACACCTCACCGGCCTCCTCGATACGCTCGGCATCGAAAGGGCCGTGTTCATGGGGCATGATTGGGGCGGGTTGCTCGCCTGGCAGATGCCGCTGCTCCATTTGAAGCGAGTGGCAGGTGTGATCGGAGTGAACACGCCTTTTGTTCCGCACTGGATGCTCTGGCTGCACCCTGATTTGGTGAAGGCCGCACTTCCTGCCGAGAAGAGCTTCATGGCGGATCCGACGCGCGATCCCATTGCGCAGATGCGCGCGATCTATAGCCCCAAGATGTACGTGTTGCTGTTCCAGGACGGACATTCCGCGGACCAAGCGATGGAGCGCGACCCGCGTGCGACGCTGCGCAACTCGATGCGCAAGGATTTGATGACGAACGCGGATTGGGGACGATTACCTCCCGAAGTTTCGAACATGGAGTATTACGGGCAGCCGATTCCTCCCGAACTGCCCGGCAAGGACGTGCAGACACATGCCGAACTAGACTTCTTCGCCGAGCGGTTCAAGCGCACCGGCTTCACGCCGGGGATCAACTGGTACCGCAACCTGACGCGCAACTGGGCGTCGGGTCTCGCAGTCGACCAGACCATCCGGGTGCCGTCGCTCATGATATCGGGCTCCGAGGACGTGGTTTTGCGGCCGAGCATGGCGGTGGGCATGCACGCCCACGTTCCCGATCTCGAGCGGCAGGTGATCGCAAATTGTTGGCACTGGACCCCCGAGGAGAAGCCATCGGAAATCAACCTGCTGGCCATCGCGTGGCTGAAGCGGCGTTCCCCCC